>JAJXSQ010000337.1 GCA_021784495.1 Myxococcales bacterium
CGCCCCGCCGGCGGTGGAGGACCCGCCGCGCGCCGGGCGCCGCCGCCGCCGCCGCCGCGGCCCCCGGCCCGAGGAGCGGCAGGACCTCGAGCCGCGCCGAGCGATCCTCGACGGCGACGTCGTCCATGATGACGAAGCGCTCCAGCAGCTCGCGGCACGCCGGGCCGGCCGCCGGGTCGAGGTCGAGGAGGCAGGACCCCTCCCCGACGAGGACCTGCCCCTCGCCGACCAGGTGGCCGCGCGGGGTGAGCAGCGCGAGGTGGGCGGAGTCCCCCGGGGCCAGCGCCCGGACGTCCTGGGTGCACATCCGGTGGAGGTAGTCGCGCGCGTCGGCGCCCGAGAGCTCCAGGAGCGCCCGCGGCCGCACCGGCCCGACGGCGAGCGCGCCCCGGGCCGCCTCGATGCGCTGGGAGGGGGTCACGCGCGGCTCCGGGCCACGGGGGGGGGCGCCGTCAGTGCCGGAAGTGGCGCATCCCGGTCGCGACCATCGCCAGCCCCGCCGCGTCGGCGGCGGCCACCACCTCGGCGTCGCGCACCGACCCGCCCGGCTGGATGACCGCGGTGGCGCCGGCGCGGATGATCTCCTCGACGCCGTCGGCGAAGGGGAAGAAGGCGTCGCTGCCGACCGCCGACCCCCGGACCGGGAGCTGGGCCTTCATGACCGCCGTCTTGACCGACTCCACCCGGCTGGTCTGGCCGCCGCCGATGGCCACCGTCCGGTCGCCCGCCGCGAAGACGATGGCGTTCGACTTCACGTGCTTCACGACCTTCCAGGCGAAGAGCAGGTCCCGCCACTCCTGGTCGGTGGGCGCGCGGCGCGTCAGCACCTTGCAGTCCTCCCGGGCGATCGACCCGAGATCCCGATCCATCACCAGGAGCCCGCCGGGGACGGAGCGGAGCTCGCGCGCCTCCTCCGGGCGCCGGCGCCAGCTGGCGCGCGGATCGCCGAGGCGCGGCGCGTGGAGGAGCCGGAGGTTCTTCTTCACCGCCAGGAGCGCGCGCGCCGCGTCGTCGTACCCGGGGGCGATGACGCACTCCAGGAAGAGATCGGTCAGCGCGCGGGCCGCGGCCTCGTCCACCGGCCGGTTGAGCGCCACGATCCCGCCGAAGGCCGAGACCGGATCGCAGGCCCGGGCGCGGGTGAACGCGTCGGCCGGGTCGGCGCCGAGGGCGACGCCGCAGGGGGTGTTGTGCTTGATCACCACCGCCGCGACGGCGTCGAACTCCTTGAGCGCGGCCGTCGCCGCCTCCAGGTCGAGGAGGTTGTTGTAGCTGAGCTCCTTGCCCTGGAGGACCCGCGCGAAGGCGACCGTCGGCTCCTCGGGCTCGCGCGCCGCCCGGTAGAAGGCGCCGGCCTGGTGGGGGTTCTCGCCGTAGCGGAGGTCCGACACCTTGGTGAAGATCGCCCCGAGGGTCCCGGGGAAGTGCGCCGGCGCCCCGTCCGGCGCCGCGCGGGCGGTCAGGTACTCGGCGATGGCGGCGTCGTAGGCCGCGGTGTGGGCGAAGGCCTTCTTCATCAGGTCGAAGCGGGTGGGGCCGGAGACGGCGCCCGCCGCCTCGAGCTCGGACGCGACCCGATCGTAGTCGGCGGGGTCGACGACCACGGCGACGTGCGCCGAGTTCTTGGCGGCGCTGCGGACCATCGCCGGTCCGCCGATGTCGATCTCCTCGACGCAGCCGTCGAACGGCTTGCCCGACGCGACCGCCTCCCGGAACGGGTAGAGGTTCACCACCACCAGGTCGATCGGCGGGATGTCGCGCGCCGCGACGTCGGCCTCGTCCGAGGAGAGCCCGCGCCGGTAGAGGATCCCGCCGTGGACCCGGGGGTGGAGGGTCTTCACCCGCCCGCCCAGGATCTCCGGCGCCCCGGTGAAGTCGCCCACCGGGACCACGGCGACGCCGGCCTCGGCGAGCGCCTTCGCCGTCCCGCCGGTGGAGAGGATCTCGACCCCCCGCGCGGCGAGCCTGCGGGCGAAGGGGACGAGGCCGGTCTTGTCGGAGACCGAGACGAGGGCGCGGCGGACCATGGACCACCTCCGGTGGGGTGGTCCGTTTAGCAGCCGCGGGCGGTGGATTCAAGGCCGGCGCGGCGCCCGGGGCGCGCCCGGTCAGCCCCCGTCGAGCGGCGACGGCGGGCCGGTCCGGGGCTCGTCGTCGGCGACCGCGCGCAGCTTCAGCAGCCCGCGCGTCTCGACCTGGCGGATGCGCTCGCGGGTGAGGTTCATGATCGTCCCCACCTCCTCGAGGGTGATCCCGCCGCGATCGGCGACGTCCAGCGCGCAGGTCTCGGCCAGCTCCCAGACCTCCCGGTCGGGGAAGTTGAGCTTGATCGACCCCGTGGCCGGGTTCACGTCCAGGTAGAGGTGGTGCTTGCAGGAGATGAACATGCACGGGCGCGGGCCCGTGGCGCACTCGGCGCGCGAGCGCGGCCGGTGCTGCTCGATCTCCTGCATCACCGCCTGGAGCTCCGGATCGACGATCCCGGACTGGCGCTGCCGCCGGAGATCGCGGGCGATCTCCTTGCGCGACATCGTCCTCGAGCGCTGGCGCTCGACGTCTCCCTCTCCCCCGCCCGGCTCGGCGGCCGGCCCCGGCCGCCCCTCGTCCCGCCTCGCCTCGCTCATCCCCGACCCCTTCCGTCCCCTCGGGCGCGCCGCGATTGGCGCCCCTGTCACCGTCCGGCGGGCGCGTCCGCCCCACCCGCCCCGCCCGCCTGGCCGGGGACCTCCCCGGCCGCCGCGCGGATCGTCACCACCGCCCCCCCCACCCGCTCCAGCCGTCGCAGGGCGGCGCGCGCCGCGCGCTCGGCCCTCCCCAGCTCCGCCTCGAACCGCCGCCGCCGCGGGTGCGCCCGGGCCTTGGCCGCGATCGACTCCACCAGCTCGGCGAGGCCGTGCTCCACGTCCTCGACCCGGTTGCGGACGGTGACGAAGCTGCCGCGGATGTCCTCCACGGTGTAGCCCTCGGCCATCATCCGCTTGATCAGCGCGATGCGCCGCACGACCGCCACCGGGTAGAGGCCGGTCGAGCCGGTGTGCTTCCCCTTGCGCCCCACCCGCCGGCTCCTGGGCAGGAGCCCGAGCTGGACGTACTTCCGGAAGGTGGAGGCCGAGAGGCGGGCCCCGCGGGACTCGAACAGCCGGACGACCTCGCCGCTGGTGATGCCCGCGGCGCGGGATCTCTCCAGCCGCTCGATCTCGTTCTCTCGGAGCACGTTCATGCGATCGATCGAAAATCTTGTTCTGAAAACTTGATTTGGAAGATATGCCATTGAGTGGAGTTAGTCAACCGCCCCCGGGCGACGGCGGGAGAGCGGGAGGGCGGGCGCTGGAGGGAGGGGGCGGGC
>JAJXSQ010000338.1 GCA_021784495.1 Myxococcales bacterium
CCGACGACCGTCAGCTCGACCGGACGCCCGACCCGGCGCAGGATCGCGGCCGCCTCGAGGAGCACCGCGAGCCCCTTGCGCGGCTCGCCGAAGCGGCCGACGAAGAGGATCCGCGGGCGGCGGTGGGGGCGGCGCTCCCCGCGCGCCCGCGCCAGCGCGGCCGCGAAGCGCGACAGGTCGACGCCGTTCGGGACGACGGCGGTGCGCCCGCGGAAGACGGCGCGGCTGAAGCGCTTCGCCTCCCGCGAGACGGCGATGCCGTAGTCGATCCGCCCGAGGCCGCGGGCGGCGACCCGGCGCAGCAGGGTCTGGACCGGCAGCTCGCGCTCGGCGCTGGCGTGGAAGGTCGCCACCACCGGCAGCCGGTGGCGCCGCGCCCAGGCGAGCGCGTGCCGGCCGGGGCCGGGGACGAGCGGCTCGTGGACGTGGACCAGCTCGATCTCCCCCTCGCGCAGGATCCGGGCGGTGGCCCGCGAGTCGGCGAGCAGCCCGATCCGCGCCACGCTCCCGTTGGCGCGGATGGGCACCACCCCGGGGACGCCCTGGCTCCCCTCGGGCACCTCCCCGCTCGCCGGGCCGAGGACGAGCGCCCGGTGGCCGAGCGCGGCGAGCGCGCCGGCGAGGCTGCGGGCGTGGCGGTTCACGCCCCCGTCGTGGGACAGGTCGTACGGGGTGACGATCGCGACCCGCACGCTACCTCGATCGCTCCGGCGCGGGGCCCCGGCGCAGGAGCCGGTGGATGACGATCATCCGGCCGGCGGCGGTCGCGCCGGCGCCGAGCGCCACGGCGACGCAGGCCGCCTCGAGGAGCGCGCCCCGGAAGCCCCCGCGCGCGAAGGGCTGCAGGAGCGCCGCGCCGACGAGGAGCAGGAGCCGGTGGGGGCGCTCGAGCCCGAAGGGGGGGCAGGCGACCCCGAGCCCCTCGCCGCGCGCGCGCGCGTAGGAGACGAGGAGCGAGGTGGCCATGGCGGCGACGGCCCAGGCCGAGGCGGCGCGCCCCGGCAGCCCGGCGGCCACGCCGCCGAGGAGGACGATCTCCGAGATCCGGTCGAGGTTCGAGTCGAGGAAGGCGCCGGCCGGGCTGGCGGTGCCGGTGGCGCGGGCCAGCTCGCCGTCGACCATGTCGGCGACCGAGCCCCAGAGGAGCGCCAGCCCGGCGGCCCCCCAGGCGCCGTGCGCGGCGAGGACCGCGGCGCCGCAGGTGACCACCACGCCGAGGACGGTGACCCCGTCGGCCGAGAGCCGGAGGGCGCGCGCGCCGGCGACCAGCGGGCGCGCCGCCCAGTAGGCCCAGCGCCCCCCGGCGGCGAGGAGGCCGCGGCGCCCGGCGAGGCGCGCCGGCGGCGCCGGGCGGACCCAGGCGAAGGCGACGAGCGAGGCGATCGCCGCCGCGAGGTGGGCGAGGATCGCGAGGCGGACGGGTCCCATCATGGCGCCCGGGGCGGCGCGGCCCCGGCGGGTCGCGGAGGGGTGGCGCGCCCCGGGGGCGTGGGACGGCCGCGCGCCACCGCCGGTGACCTATCCGACGGCCGGCTTGGCCGCCACCGCCGCCGCGGCCAGGGCGTACTCGCGGAGCTTGCGGTGCAGGTTGATCTGCTGCTGGAAGAGGTCGTGGATCTGGCTGCGGCCGGGGGCCGTGACCGGGCTCTTGAAGAAGAAGGAGAGCCACTCCTGCGGGCCGCGCTCGCCGGCGCGCTGGGCCAGGTCGGCGAGCAGGGCGAGGTCGAGGGCGATCGGGGCCGCCAGGATCGAGTCCCGGCACTGGAAGTTGACCTTGATCTGCATCGGGTAGCCGAGCCACCCGAAGATGTCGATCGCGTCCCACCCCTCCTTGTTGTCGCCGCGGGGCGGGTAGTAGTGGATCGTCACCTTGTGCTCGACGTCCCCGTAGAGCTCGGGGTGGTGGCTGGCGTCGAGGATCTGGTCGAGGACGCCGAGCTTCGAGACCTCCTTGGTCTTGAAGCTCGCCTCGTCGTCGAGCACCTCGCCGTCGCGGTTGCCGAGGATGTTGGTGGAGAACCAGCCCTCGAGCCCGAGCATGCGCGCGTGGAGCATGGGGGCGAGGGTGGTCTTCATGAGCGTCTGGCCGGTCTTGAAGTCCTTGCCGCCGGTCACCACCCCCTGCTGCTCGGCCAGCTCGCGGAGCGCCGGGATGTCCTGGGAGAGGTTCGGGGCGCCGTTCAGGAAGGGGATCCCGCACTTGAGCGCCGCGTAGGCGTAGACCATCGACGGCGCGACGGTCGGGTCGCTGGCGTCGAGGGCCCGCTCGAAGGCCGCCAGGCTGGCGTGGGCCGGGCCGGGCTCGGCGTAGACCTCGGTCGAGCCGGTCCAGACCATCACCCCGCGGGCGCAGCGGTTCCGCTGCATGAAGCCGCGGATGTCGTCCTGGAGCGCCTCGGCCTTCTGCCGGAGCGTCCCCTTCTTGACGTTCGGGCCGTCGAGCCGCCGGACCCAGGCGGTGTCGAAGACCGCCGGCATCGGCCGGATCGCCTCGAGCCGGTCGCGGATCGGGTCGAGGTGGTGGCGCCCGAGGACGCTGGCGCGGACCGCCGCCCGGTAGACGTCGTCCGGGATCGGGTCCCAGCCGCCGAAGACCAGGTCGTCGAAGGGGGCGAGCGGGAGGACGTCGCGGAGCCGGGGGCCAGGCTCCCCCAGGTCGCCGACCAGGTGACCGAGCTGGGTGAGGGACCCGACCGGCTGGGCCAGCTTCTGCTTCACCGCCTCGACGCCGGCGATGGCCGTCGTGGCGACGGCCCCCATGCCGGGGAGGAGCACCGCGACCTTCTCGCCTGCACGGAGTGGATTGAGCACGGGAGCGACTTTCATGAAGACCTCGGGAGGTGGCCGCCTTCGGCAGGCCCCAAATAGACCCTCGTTTCGGAACCGTCAACGTCGCGCTCGCCGCGCCACGATGGCGGGCGGGGGCGCTCTTCGAAGTCGGGGTGGGCGCACGGGGCCCGCCGGGACGGACGCGGGCGTTCTACAACATGGCGACCGATGGCGAAAGGGTGACGCGTCGCGCCTCTCCGATCGCCCCGCCGGTTCGGTGTAGCAAGATCCCACCGGGTGTGCTACGGGCCGCGCGGCACGAGCCGGACCGAGGGCGCCTTCACCACCGCGGCGAGCGCCAGCCCCGGCGCGATCCCCAGCCGCGCCGCCCCGCGGCGGGTGACCAGGGCGACGAGGGGCAGCCCGCAGTCGAGCCCCACCCGCACCAGCGCCCCCTCCTCCCGCCGCCAGGCGACCGTCGCCGCGAGCCGGTTCTGGGCGCTCGTGGCCGCGCCCGCCGCCGCCTCCAGCACCACCTCCTCGGCGCGGACGCAGGCGAAGAGAGATCGGA
>JAJXSQ010000339.1 GCA_021784495.1 Myxococcales bacterium
GGGCCTCCCGGCGGCGATCGCGGGGACGGTCCGCGCGCCGAGCGGCGCGCCGGTCCCGGGCGTCACCGTGCTCGCCCTCTCCGCGGGCGGCGACGACGCGAGAGAGACCGTCTCCGACGACGAGGGCTTCTATCTCTTCCCGGCGGTCGCCGCCGGCCGGTGGACCCTCTTCCCCGGGCTCGGGACCCCGGTCGAGGCGCTGATCCCGGCGCGCCCGCTCGAGGTGCGCCCCGGGGCGGTCGCCCGCGTCGACCTGCAGGGGAGTCGGGCGGGCGCCACCGTCCGGATCCGGGCGATCGGTCCGGACGGCCGCCCGGTCACCTCCGAGGCGGTGCTGGTCCGCGGCGCGGTGGAGGCGTCGCCGACCGTCGCCACGCTCCTCGGCGGCCGCGAGATCTTCTTCCCGGAGCGGCGCGAGGGCGAGTCGGTGCTGCGCGCGGTCCCGGACGGCACCTACGCGGTCGTGATCCTCGAGGCGGGGGAGCGCGCCCCGCGGCGGCTCCGGGCCCCGCTCGCCGTCGCCGGACCGGCCGAGCGGCAGCTCACCATCCGCCTCCCGGGGGATCTCGCCGGCGCCGCCGATCCCCCGTGAGCCACCCCGCCTGCGCCGTGCCCGGCGGCGCCGCGCGTCCTACGATGGAGCCACCATGGAACCCGATCTCGTCCTGCACGGCAGCGCCAGCTTCTCGAGCCCCTACGTCTTCTCCGCCTTCGTCGCCCTGGAGGAGAAGCGGCTCCCCTACGAGCTGAAGCTCCTCTCCCTCGCCGACCGGGAGCACGAGCGCCCCGAGTACCGCGACGCCTCGATCACCGGCCGGGTCCCGGCGCTCCGCCACGGCGACTTCTGGCTCGCCGAGTCCTCGGCGATCGCCGAGTACCTGGAGGAGGTCTTCCCGCCGCCCGCCCACCCCCGCCTCTACCCGGCCGATCCCCGCGAGCGCGCCCGGGTGCGGATGGTCCAGGCGCTGGTCCGCAGCGACTTCCTGCCGGTGCGCACCGAGCGCACGACCCACGTCCTCTTCCAGGGCGAGCCGGCCGGGCCGCTCTCCCCCGAGGCGGCGGCCTCGGCGGCCCGCCTCTACCGGATCGCCGGGGCGCTCCTACCGGACCCGTCCCGGCACCTCGCCTCGATCTTCACCCCCGCCGACGCCGACCTCTCGCTCCTGCTGATGCGGCTGGTGGTCACCGGCGAGCAGGTCCCGCCGGCGCTCGCCGCCTGGGCCCGCCGCGTCTGGACGCGCCCCTCGATCCGGGCCTGGCTCGCCCACACCCGGTTCCGCGGCTAGCGCGCCCCGCGGCGGCCCCGCGCCACCGACCCGCTTCCAGTAGAGGACCTCGGCGACGCCGGGCAGCACCAGCCCCGGCAGCGGACCGACCGGGCGCCAGCCGTGGCGCTCGTAGAAGCGCCGGGCGGCGGCGTTGAAGTCGGCGCAGAGGAGGAAGGCGTGGCGCCCCGCGGCCGCGGCCTCGACCTCGAAGGCGGCGAGGAGCTCCGCGCCGACGCCGCGCGCCTGGGCCTCCGGCCGCACCGCCATGAGGCGCAGGTACGCGCCCATCGCGAGCGTCCCCTCGCGGAGGAACCAGGCGAGCCCGAGCGGCGGACCGCCGGCGTGGGCCACGACCAGCCCGTCCCCGCGCCCCCGCGCGGCGGCGAGGTCGCGCGCCAGCCGGGCGGCGTCGCTGCCGTAGCGGGCGAGGAGGGGGAGGCCCGCGAGCGCCGGCGCGAGCGCGGCCAGGTCGGCGTCGGTGGCGGCGCGGATCACGGCGCCCTCCCGGGCTCGCCGAGCGCCAGGAGCGCCACCGGCGCGAGCAGCCGCGACGCCCGGATCACCCGGCGCCCCCCGGCCGGCAGGTCGAACCAGAAGGCGGTCCGCCCCCCGGGCTGGTCGCGCCCGGCGACCGGGACCCCGTCGACCCAGAGCTCGAGGCCGCGGCCCGGCAGCGACACGGTCAGGTCGCGCAGCGGCGCGTCGCCGTGGTTCACCACCTCGGCGGCGCCGTCGGCGCGGTAGGCGACCTCGACCGCGCCGAGGGCCCGGAGCCGATCGCCCGCCTCGCTCCAGGTGAGCGACGCCAGCGTGCCGCGGGCGACGCGGGCGGCGAGCCGGGCGAGGGCCTCGTCGAGCGCCGGGTCGATCACCAGGCGGCCGCCGGCGGCGGCGCGGACGAGCAGCCGGCGCCGCGCCTCCGGCTGCCGGGTCGCCCCCGGCCCGGCGCCGAGGTAGGTGTGGCCCACGAAGAGCCCTCCCCCGCGCTCCAGCCGGTCGAGCGCGGCGTCGGAGAGGGCGGCGGCGAGCTCGGCCGGGGGCGCGTAGAAGAAGCTCGACTGGAACACCCAGAGCCGCGGGTCGGACGGGAGCGGGTAGAGGACCGGGCTGGCGCGGCCCGGCGGGGCGGCGGCGAAGAGGTCGACCAGCTCCACCCGCGCGAACCCGCCGACGTCCCCGGCGGCCCAGACCCAGCGGATCCCGCCGCCGGCGAGGAGATCGTGGATCGCGTAGGGGCCCGCGGCGCCGGCCCCCTCGGCGGAGATCGCCTCGCAGTTGACGTAGGGCTCGTGGTCGATCCAGGTCCCGGGCCGGTAGGGCGCGGCCGCCGCCAGCCCGGCGCGGACCGCCGCCCGGTCGTCGCGCCGATCGGTGATCGAGTGGAGCGCCACCTCCGAGCCGAGGCCGACGAGCCAGGACGCGAGGCGCGCCGTCTCCGGGTCCTCGAGGGTGCCCGGCCCGGGGCGGACGAAGAAGCTCCGGGTGACGGCGAGCCCGCGGCCGAGGAGCCCCGCACCGCGCCCGCCCTCGGCGCGCGGATCGGAGTCGCCGAAGAGGACCGCCCGGAGCGCCGCCGGCTCGGTCCGGTCGGCGTGGTCGGCGAGCACCACCGCCGCGCGGGCCCCGGCCGGCCAGCGCTCGACGACCAGCGGGCGGACCGGCGGGCCCTCCCGGATCGGGTAGAGGGTGACGGAGAGCCGGTCCTCGTCGCCGGGCGCGCGCGGCGCCTCCAGCCAGGGGCGCTTGCGCTCCAGCGCCGCGTAGCCGCGGGCGCCGCCGACCTCCGGGAGCCGGTCGACGCAGGCCAGGTAGGTCGCGAAGGGGCGCTCGGCGGCGTCGTCGAGGAGGACGCTCGCCTCCACCCGGCCCGCCGGCCGCGGCGCGAGCCGCGCGGCGACCACCCCCGGTCCCCCGACGAGGACCAGGCGGCCGGCGCCGGCGAGGAGCGGCGTGCCGCGCCCGATCTCCACCGCCCCGGCGAGCGGCGCCGGCGAGAGATCCCGGCCGACGGCCCAGGCCGCGCCCCCCGCCCAGCCGAGGGTGAG
>JAJXSQ010000340.1 GCA_021784495.1 Myxococcales bacterium
GGCGGGGCGGCGAGGGCGGCTGCCCCGGTGGAGAGCGCCGCGGCGAGGGCGGCGGCGACCGCGGCGGGAGACCGGCCCACCGGGCGACCCCTACTCGCGCCCCAGGGCGCGCCGGACGTCGCCGAAGGAGGCGTCGGCGAGGTAGATCTCCAGCGCCCCGTCGGGCAGGACGAAGCGGGCCGGCTTCCGGAACCCGCTGGGCCGCGACTCGGGCGGCGTGAGGGCGGTGATGGCGCCGGCTGGGATCGACACCCCGGCGCGCCCCTCCCGCTTGGCCGCCTCGAGCGCGGCGGCGTCGAGCGGCATCGGCTCGAGCCGCCGCTTCCGGGCGGAGCGGGTGAGCCAGTAGGGGATCTGGGCGGCGACGGCGCCCCAGAGGACCTCCATCCGGCGCCAGAGGAAGAGGTTGGCGATCGCCACGGCGAAGGAGGCGAGGAGGAGGACCACCGTCGCGCGGTCGCGCAGCTCGTCGCGCGGGTTCGGCCGGAGGACGACCAGCTCGTCGGCCGAGGCGTAGAGGTGCCCCCGGACGCTGCCGCCGGCCACCGCCTTCCCCTGCGGGTTGACCAGCATCGCCAGCACCATCCCGATCGCCGTCGGCTCCGCCATCGCACCTCCCAGGGGAAGCGGCGAGTCTACCCCGCCGGCGCCGCCAGGTCAGCCGCGCCGCTTCATCGAGAGGCCGAGCGAGAAGCGGGCGACCGGCTCGTCGCCGTACCGGTCGGGCACCGTGCAGGTCACCTGGATGGGGATGGTGACCCGCTCCCCGGTCCGGTCGGCCTCGCGCACCGCCGCCGCCGCGGCGGCGCCGTCCCGGCAGGTGAAGAGGACGTCGCCGTCGGCGCGCTTCAGGAACTCGCCGCGGACGTCGGCGAAGACCAGGCTGACCGCGCGGTGGTCGGCCCAGATGAGGCGCGCGGCCGGCAGCCCGCCGGCCAGGTCGGCCCCGGCGCAGAGGGCGCCGAAGTACATCGACCCGACGTGGTTGCGCGAGCGCCAGCCGAACGGGATCAGGATCTGGCTGACCTCCTCGTCGAGCCGGAGCACCCGCGGCCCGAGGAAGAGGAGGACCGGGATCTTGAGCCCCAGCAGCCGCACCTGCGCCGTCTCCTTCCAGAGCATGGTCACCTCCCGGGGGATGCGATGGCGCCGGCCGCGGGCCGGCGGCGCCCGGCGACCTGCCGGAAGCCGAGCGCGGCCGCGAGCATGAGCGCGGCGAAGAACCAGAAGTAGCCGGCTCCGCGCAGCGTCACCAGCTTGGCGGCGACGGCGGTGAGCAGGTTGCCGGCCGCGACGGTGAGGAACCAGATCGACAGGATCGTGCTCCGCATCGCGCGCGGCGCCTGGGTGTAGCTGAACTCGAGGCCGGTCACCGCGACGAGCACCTCGCCGGTGGCGAGCAGGGCGTACTGGGGCACCTGCCAGAGCAGGTGGGGCGGCTGGCCGGCGTCGATCCGCCACTGGACCAGGGCTGCGGCGACGAAGGACGCGACGGTGACGAACATGCCGGCGCTCATCTTGCGCAGCGGCGCGAGGTCGATCCCGCGCCGCCCGAGCCAGGGGAAGATCCCCCAGCCGAGGAGCGGGACGAGCACGAGGACGAAGGCCGGGTCGAGCGCCTGGAGCTGCGCGGCCTCGAGGGTCCAGCTCCCGAGCGCCGCCGGCATCGCCCGGCCCTGGAGGACCCACGAGGAGCCCCGCTGGTCGAAGAGCGCCCAGAACGGGATCACCGCGGCGAAGACGACGACGATGCGGAGGACCGCCTTCGCGCCCTCCACCGCCTCGGCCGGGTGGCGATCGCGGGCGGCGTCGAGCCAGTGCTCGCCCGGTCGCCCGGTCCCGAGGCGGCGCAGCGCCCGGCCGATCACGCGCGCGAGGCCGTGCCGGTCCGGGCCGACCACCGGCGCGCGCCGGTAGCGGCCGCCGCCGGCGACCAGGATCCCCAGCCCGGCGAGGACCGCCGCGCCGGAGACGGCGAAGGCGACGCGCGGGCCCTGGCGCGGCAGGAGCGCCGGGAGCAGGACGCGGGCGGCGGCGCTCGCCAGGTTCACCGTCCAGTAGAGCCAGCCGTAGATCCGGTCGAGCACCGCCGGATCGGCCCCCTCCACCTGGTCGCCGACGAAGGCGGACAGGCAGGGCTTGAGCCCGCCGGCGCCGAGGGAGATGAGCGAGAGGCCGAGGAGGAGGCCGGCGCGGGTCGGCCAGAGCGCGAGCACCCCCTGCCCGGCGATCGAGAGGGCCGAGACCAGGAGGATCGTCCGGTAGCGGCCGAGGAGGCGGTCGGCCACCCAGGCGCCGAGGAGCGGGGTGAGGTAGGCCGCGACCTGGAAGAGGTGGTAGGCGGCCCGGGCGTCGGCGCCGTCGTAGAGGAGCCACTGCGCCAGGTAGACGGTCAGGATCGAGCTGGTCCCGTAGAAGGCGAACCGCTCGCACGCCTCGCTGGCGACGACGTGGGCGACCCTCGAGGCGGCGCTCGGCGGGGGGGACCGGTCCATCGGGGCGGGACTGTGCCACGGATCGGCCCGGGGCGGGCGGCCGCGGTGGCCCCTCCGGCCGGCGGGGCGTGGCGCTCCGGCGCCGCCGCCGCGTCACCCCGCGTCACCCCGCGTCACGCGGGCGGAGCGCCGCCGGGCGGTAGCGGGCGGCGATCCGGGCGAAGGCCAGGGCGGCCGCGAGCATGAGGACCGCGAAGAAGGCGAAGTAGGCGACGCCCCGGAAGCGATCGAGCGCCGCCACCAGCGCGGTGAGCAGGCTCCCGGCGCTGATGGTCAGGTACCAGAGCCCCATGACCGCGCTCTTCATCGACGGGGGGGCCTCGCCGTAGGCGAACTCGAGGGCGGTCACGCTCACCAGCACCTCGCCGATCGCCAGGAGGAGGTACTGGGGGAGCTGCCAGGCGACGTGCGGGGCGAGCCCCGCCTCGAGCGCCCGCTCCACCCCCGCCGCGGCGGCGAAGGAGAGGACCATGACGAACATCCCGGCGGTCATCTTGCCGAGGGCCGTCACCCGGAGCCCGCGCCGCGCGAGCGCCGGGTAGAGGCCGAGGGAGAAGGCCGGGATGAGGAGGAGGACCAGGACGGCGTCGAGCGTCTGGACCTGGCCCGCGGGGAGGACGTGGCCGAGGAGGTCGCGGCGCATCCGCTCCGCCTGGAGGGTCCAGGAGGAGCCGTACTGGAAGAAGAGCGCCCAGAAGGCGGCGACCGCCGCGAAGGCCTCGGCGATCCGGCCGAGGGCGGCGACGGCGGCCACCGCCTCCTCGCCGTGGTCGAGCCGGGCGCCGTCGAGCCAGCCGCGCCCCGGGCG
>JAJXSQ010000015.1 GCA_021784495.1 Myxococcales bacterium
GCCGCCGGGGCTGCGCCGGCGCGCGGGGGCGCGGGGGCGGGCGCCGCGAGGCCGGACGTTGCGCGCCGCCCCGCGCGATCGCATGATCGGGGTCCGCGCGCGGCGCGGCGGAGGTCGACATGGCGACGACGCAGGCGATCCGGATCCACTCGGTGGGCGGGCCGGAGGTGATGCGGCTCGAGGAGGTCCCGCTCGCCGACCCCGGGCGCGGGGAGGCGCGGGTGCGCCACCGCGCGATCGGGGTGAACTACGTCGACGTCTACCACCGGAGCGGGCTCTACCCGCTCCCGCTGCCGACCGGCCTCGGCGTCGAGGCGGCCGGGGTGGTCGAGGCGGTCGGGCCCGGCACCGCCGGGGTCGCGCCCGGCGACCGAGTCGCCTACATGGCCGGCCCCGGCTGCTACGCCGGGGCGCGGGTGGTCGCCGCCGACCGGCTCGTGCCGATCCCGGCCGCGGTCGACGACGTCACCGCCGCCGCCGTCCTCCTGAAGGGGCTCACCGCCCACATGCTCGTCACCCGCGTCCACGCGGCGCGCGCCGGCGAGGTGGCGCTCGTCACCGCCGCCGCCGGGGGGGTGGGGCAGCTCCTCGTGCAGTGGCTCGGGGAGATCGGGGTCACCGTGGTCGCGGTCGTCGGCTCGGAGGAGAAGGCCGAGATCGTCCTGCGCCTCGGCGCGCCGCACGTCCTGGTGACGCCCCGCGACGACGTCCCTCGCCGGGTGAAGGAGATCACCGGCGGCGCGGGGGTCCCGGTCGCCTACGACTCGGTCGGCCGCGCCACCTTCGAGAGCTCCCTCGCCTGCCTCGCGCCCTTCGGCCTGCTGGTGACCTTCGGCAACGCCTCCGGGCCGCTGCCCCCGGTCGACACCGGGGCCCTGTCGCGGCTCGGCTCGCTCGCCATCTGCCGGCCCACCGTCTTCCACCACGTGGCGTCGGCGGCCGACCTGGGCGCGGCGGCGGCGGCCGTCTTCACGCGGGTCGGCGCCGGCACCCTCCGGGTGGCGGTCGGGGCCCGCTGGCCGCTCGCCGGGGCCGCGGACGCCCACCGGGCGCTCGAGGCGCGCGCGACGACCGGATCCTCGATCCTCCTGCCGTGAGGGAGGCGCCCGGGGCACCGGGACGTCGACCCTGCGCCGAAGGGTGCGGGGGCGGCGGCGCCCGCCCTCGGTGGGTTCCCCCGACGGTCGCGGCGCAGTGCGACTATGCGGCGCACGGCCGCCGTTCTAGGATGGTCGCCCGCCCAACCTGGAGGCCTCCGTGAACGCTCCGTCCTACGTCAGCGGTCCCTCGAGCCGCCCGCTCCTCGGCGAGACGATCGGCGAGAACCTCCGACGCGCCGTCGACCGCTTCCCGGACCGCGAGGCGCTCGTCTCCGTCCACCAGGGGATCCGCTACACCTACCGGCAGCTCTGGGAGGAGACGTCGATCGTCGCCCGGGCGCTCATGGTGCGCGGCGTCAAGCGGGGCGAGCGGGTGGGCATCTGGGCGCCGAACCGGGCGGAGTGGGCCGTCCTCCAGTTCGCCACCGCGCGGATGGGGGCCATCCTGGTGAACGTCAACCCGGCCTACCGGACGCACGAGCTCGAGTACGCGCTCCGGAACGCGGGGGTCTCGACCCTCGTCATGGCCCGGTCCTTCCGGGGGAGCGACTACGTGGAGATGCTCCGCGAGGTCCGGCCCCGCTGCCCCGAGCTCCGGGCGGCGCTGGTGATCGAGGAGGACTGGGAGGAGCTCCGCGCCGACGCGGTCCGGACCTCGGAGGAGGCGCTCGCCGAGCGGGAGCGGGAGCTGCAGTTCGACGACCCGATCAACATCCAGTACACGAGCGGGACCACCGGCTTCCCGAAGGGCGCGACCCTCTCCCATCACAACATCCTCAACAACGGCTACTTCGTCGGCGAGCTCTGCCGCTACACCGAGGCCGACCGGATCTGCATCCCGGTGCCGCTCTACCACTGCTTCGGCATGGTGATGGGGAACCTGGGGGCGACCAGCCACGGCGCCTGCATCGTCTACCCGGCGGAGAGCTTCGAGCCGGAGGCGGTCATGCGCGCCGTCCAGGCGGAGCGCTGCACCTCGCTCTACGGGGTCCCGACGATGTTCATCGCCGAGCTCGACCACCCGAGCTTCCCGTCCTTCGACTGCTCCTCGCTGCGGACCGGGATCATGGCCGGGTCCCCGTGCCCGGTCGAGGTGATGAAGCGGGTGCAGAAGGACATGCACATGCCCGAGGTGACCATCGCCTACGGGATGACCGAGACCTCGCCGGTCTCGACCCAGTCGCGCACCGACGATCCGCTCGACAAGCGCGTCTCCACCGTGGGGCAGATCCACCCGCACGTCGAGGTGAAGGTGATCGACCCGACCACCGGCCGGATCGTGCCCCGGGGGACCCCCGGCGAGCTCTGCACCCGCGGGTACTCGGTCATGATCGGCTACTGGGAGGACCCGCGCGCGACCCACGAGGCGATCGACGAGGGGCGGTGGATGCACACCGGCGATCTCGCCACCATGGACGCGGCCGGCTACGTCAACATCGTCGGGCGGATCAAGGACATGGTCCTCCGCGGCGGCGAGAACGTCTTCCCGCGGGAGGTCGAGGAGTTCCTCTACACGATGCCCGGGGTCTCCGACGTCCAGGTGATCGGCGTGCCCGACGCGAAGTACGGGGAGGAGCTCATGGCCTGGGTGAAGCTGCGCCCGGGCGCGGCCGTGGGCGCCGCCGAGGTCCGCGCCTACTGCAAGGGGCGCATCGCGAGCTACAAGATCCCGCGCTACGTGAAGTTCGTCGACGCCTTCCCGATGACCGTCACCGGGAAGATCCAGAAGTACAAGATGCGCGAGGCGGCGATCGAGGAGCTCGGGCTCCAGGCGGCGGCCGCGATCCGGACGGCCTGAGCGGCCGCCGGGCGGCCGCCGGGCCGGTCACGCCTGCCGCATCGCCTGGACGAGCGCCGCCAGCGTCTCCCGCGCGTCGCCGAAGAGCATCGCGGTCCGCTCGCCGTGGAAGAGCTCGTTCTCGACCCCGGCGAAGCCCGGGGCCATCGAGCGCTTCAGGACGATCACCTGCCGCGCCCGGTCCACGTCGAGGATGGGCATGCCGGAGATGGGCGACCCGCGATCGGAGCGGGCCGCCGGGTTCACGACGTCGTTGGCGCCGATCACCAGGGCGACGTCGGCGCGCTCGAACTCCGGGTTGATCTCGTCCATCTCCTTGAGCCGGTCGTAGGGGACGTCGGCCTCGGCGAGCAGGACGTTCATGTGGCCGGGCATGCGCCCGGCGACGGGGTGGATGGCGAAGAGGACGGTTCCCCCGTTCCGCTCGACGAGCTGGGCCAGCTCGCGCACCTGGTGCTGGGCCTGGGCCACCGCCAGCCCGTAGCCGGGGACCACGATCACCAGCCGGGCGAAGGCCAGCTGGAGGGCCGCGTCCTCGACGGTGATCGACCGGACCGGCCGCGCCGCGCCCGCCTCCGCGCCCGGCGGGGGGGCGGCCCCGAAGGCCCCGAAGAGGACGTTCCGGAAGGGCCGGTTCATCGCCCGGGACATGACCAGGGAGAGGAGGAAGCCGCTCGCGCCGTCGAGGGCGCCGGCGATGATCAGGACCTCGTTCCCGATGGCGAAGCCGGTCGCGGCGGAGGCGAGGCCGGCGTAGCTGTTGAGGAGGGAGATGACCACCGGCATGTCGGCCCCGCCGATGGGGAGGACGAGCGAGATCCCGAAGGCCAGGCCGAGCCCGACCATCGCGAGGAACGCCGCCGGGTGTGCGGGCGCGACGACGAGCCAGCCGAAGAGGCCGAGCCCGCCGCCGAGGAGCGAGAGCGAGAGGAGGTTCTGCCCCGGGAAGGTGAGCGGACGCGCGGGGAGCAGCCCCTGGAGCTTGCCGAAGGCCAGGAAGCTCCCGGTGACGGTGAGCGACCCGAAGAGGACCTCGAGGCCCAGGGCGACCATCTGCACCTGCGCGACCGCCGCTCCCCGGCCCGCGTGCCAGAACTCGGCGACCCCGACGAGCGTGGCCGCCACCGCGCCGAACATGTGGCTGATGGCGATCCGCTGGGGCATCGCCGTCATGGGGACCCGGGTGCCGAGCGGCCAGCCGATCCCCGCGCCGAGGGCCAGGCCGGCGAGGATCCAGCCGTAGGAGACGATCTCCCGCTTCAGCAGCGTGCCGGCGATGGCGAGGAGCATGCCGATCGCCGCGAGCTGCATCCCGCGCCGGGCGCGGTCCGGGAGGGTGAGGCTGCGCAGGCCGAGGACGAAGAGGATCGAGGCGGCGAGGTAGGCCGCGTCGGTGAGCGCCGCGCGCGAGGTCACCGGCGCCCCCCGGGCCCGGGCCCGGGCCCTCCCCGCCGGAACATGCGGAGCATCCGGTCGGTGATGAGGAACCCGCCCACGACGTTGATGGTCGCGCTGGTCACCGCGAGGAAGCCGAGGACCGACGCCACCCGGTCCCGCCCGGAGCCGGCGAGGACCAGGGAGCCGACCAGGGAGATGGCGCTGATGGCGTTCGTGGCGCTCATGAGCGGGGTGTGGAGGAGCGCCGGCACCCGGCTGATCACGAGGAAGCCGACGAACCCGGCGAGGACGAAGACGTAGAGCTGGAGCAGTTCGACGTTCACGGCGATCTCCGGCCGGCGCCCGGGGCCGGCGGTGGGCTCAGGGGTCGCGCAGCGCCCCGCGGTGGACCACGAGCATCGGACCGGCGATCTCGTCCGCCGGGTCGAGGGCGCGCCCTCCGCCCGGCCCCGCCAGGTGGAGGAGGAGGGCCTCGAGGTTCCGCGCGTAGGCCTGGCTGGCGTGGAAGGGGAGGGTGGCGGCGAGGTCGACCGCGCCGAGGACCGTCACCCCGTCCACCTCGACCGCCTCGCCGGCCCGGGTGAGCTCGCAGTTGCCCCCGGACTCCGCCGCCAGGTCGACGATCACCGCACCCGGGCGCATCGCGTGGACCGCGGCGGCGGGGAGGAGGCGCGGCGCCGGGCGCCCGGGGACCTGGGCGGTGGTGACGACCAGGTCCGTCTCCCGGAGGCGCGCCGAGAGCGCGGCGATCACCCGCGCGTGCGCCTCGGCCGCGAGCTCGGCGGCGTAGCCGCCGGCGCCGGTCGCCTCGGCGCCGGGCACCTCGAGGAAGGTCGCCCCCAGCGAGCGGACCTGCTCGGCCGCCGCCGGGCGGACGTCGAACCCGGCGACGACGGCGCCGAGCCGCCGGGCGGTGGCGATCGCCTGGAGCCCGGCCACCCCGGCGCCGATCACCAGCACCCGCGCCGGGGCCAGGGTCCCGGCGGCGGTGGTCATCATCGGCATGAGCCGCGGGAGGGCCGCCGCCCCGAGGAGCACCGCCTTGTAGCCGGCGAGCGACGCCTGGGAGGAGAGCGCGTCCATCGCCTGCGCCCGCGAGCTGCGCGGGATCCGCTCCAGGGCCAGGGCGTCGACGCCGCGCGCGGCGAGCCGCGCCAGGAGCGGGCGGGAGCGGTCCGGGGCCAGCAGCCCCACCAGGAGCGCGCCGGCGGGGAGCAGGTCGGCCTCCTCGACCGTCGGCGCCCGCACCGCCAGCACCACGCCGGCGCCGTCGAGCGCCTCGGCGCCCGAGGTGACGCGCCCCCCGGCGGCCGCGTAGGCCGCGTCGGGGTGCCCGGCCCGCTCCCCCGCTCCGCGCTCGACGCGGAGCTCGTGGCCGGCCCGCACCAGGCGCCCGACGACGTCGGGGACGAGCGCCACCCGCCGCTCGCCCGTGGCCGTCTCGCGCCGGACCGCGATCCGCATGGTGCGCTCCCCGTCGCCGGGCCGGCGCGCCGCGCCGGCGCCCGGACGCGCCGAGATCCCGCCTCACCGCCCGGCGATGTACGCCTGGAGCTGCTCGATGAGGAACTGCTTCTCGTCGAGCATGAGCTGGATGAGGTCCCGCATCGAGATCATGCCGACGATCTCGCCGCGCTCCTCGACGAGCAGGTGGCGGGTCACCTGCGCCTTCATCACCTGCGCGCACTCGGCCTCGGTCGCGTCGGGCGAGATCCGCGGGAGGTCGCGGGTCGCGTCGCCGAGGGGGAGCGAGCCGTCGGCGCCCTTGGCGGCGACGGCGGTGACGATGTCGCGCTCGGTCACCAGGCCGGTGAGCTTGCCGTTCACGCGCACGCCGATCGAGCCGATCTTCCGCTCGGACATGAGCCGCGCCGCCTCCCGGCAGGAGACCGCCGCGTCCAGGGTCACGATGTTCCTGATCACGTGCTTCCGGATGGTCGCCATGGTCACCCTCGCCGAAGGTCGCACCGCTACCCTATTCACCCGGGGGCAGGGCGGCACCGCCTCCTCGCGGCCTGGACGGGGCCTCGCGGCCGGGCGCCCCGTCCGGGAGCCCCCGCCTCCCTCAGGCGAGGGCGTTCGCGAGGGTGAGCTCGCGCGCCTCGTGCTCCTCGAGGCGCGCGCTCAGGCTGGCGGCCGCCTTGCCGAGCTCGGTGGCGGGCGCCGGCGGCTGCGCCTTCGAGCGGGCCACCAGCCCGCCCAGGTCGCGCAGGAGCTCCCGGTGCTCCGCCACCATCCGACCGGTCTGGAGCCGGAACTCGGGGCCGCGCGCCGAGAGGATCCCGTAGAAGCCCTTGGCGTGCTCCTCGTGGGCGAAGTGCTCGGTGAGCATCCGCGCGAGCTCCTCCAGCGCGGCGGTGAGCGCCGCGCCGTCCTCGGCGGCGGCGAGCCGGCCGGTGAGCTCCTCGAGCCGCCCGTGGTCCTCGTCGAGGGCGCGCCGGACCTGGTGGGCCGCGTGGGTGGCGCCGACCGGGCCGGCGGCGGTGAACTGCGCCGCCTCGGTCGAGCCCTCCAGCGCCAGCGTCGAGGCGGCGCCGCCGGCGACCGTCTGGGCCACGAGGTCGAAGTAGCCGGTCCCCACCTCGCGCTGGTGGCGGGTCGCGGTGTAGCCGCGCCGCTCGGCGTCGAACTCCGCCTCCTGGAGCTCGGTGTAGGCCGCCATCCCCAGCTCCCGGTAGCCGCGGGCCAGCTCGAACATCCCGTGGTTCAGGGAGTGGAACCCGGCCAGGGTGACGAACTGGAACCGGTACCCCATCGCCCCGAGCTCCCGCTGGAAGGTGGCGATGGTCGCGTCGTCGAGGTTCTTGCGCCAGTTGAAGGACGGCGAGCAGTTGTAGGCGAGGAGCTTGCCGGGGAAGCGGTCGTGGATCCCCTCCGCGAAGCGGCGCGCCTCCCGGAGGTCGGGGGTGCCGGTCTCGCACCAGATCAGGTCGGCGTAGGGGGCGTAGGCCAGGCCCCGGTGGATGGCGCAGTCGACGCCGCCGCGGAGCCGGTGGAACCCCTCCGGCGTCCGCTCCCCGGGCTCGATGAAGGGGGCGTCGGCCGGATCGACGTCGCTCATGATCAGCTTCGCGCTCTCCGCGTCGGTGCGGGCGATCAGCACCGTCGGCACCCCGAGGACGTCGGCGGCCAGCCGGGCGGCGGCCAGCGTCCGCAGGAAGGTCGCGGTCGGGACCAGCACCTTCCCGCCGAGGTGGCCGCACTTCTTCTCGGTGGAGACCTGGTCCTCGAAGTGGACCCCGGCCGCGCCGGCCTCGATCATCGCCTTCATCAGCTCGAAGGCGTTGAGGGGGCCGCCGAAGCCCGCCTCGGCGTCGGCGACGATCGGCGCGTACCAGGCGCGCCCGCCCCGCCCCTCGGCGTGCTCGATCTCGTCGGCGCGCTGGAGCGCCCGGTTGATCCGGCGGACGAGCGTCGGGACCGAGTCGGCCGGGTAGAGGCTCTGGTCCGGGTAGGTCTGGCCGGCGAGGTTCCCGTCGGCCGCCACCTGCCAGCCCGAGACGTAGATCGCCTCGAGCCCCGCCCGCACCATCTGGACCGCCTGGCCGCCGGTGAGCGCGCCGAGCGCCGGCACGTGGGGCCGGGTCCGCAGGAGCTCCCAGAGCCGCTCGGCGCCGAGGCGGGCCAGGGTGTGCTCGATCCGGACCGTGCCGCGGAGCCGCTCCACCTGCTCGCGGCCGTGGGTCCGGAGGATCCCCTCCCAGCGGCGCGGGTCGGGGTGGGGCGGCGCGACCGAGAGCTCGGGCGGCAGCGCGGTCGCCCCGCCGGTGACCCGGTCGCCGCCCGCGGCCTCGAGCAGCTCGTAGGCGGCCGGGGTGAGGAACTCCAGGAACTCCTCCTGGGTGCTCACCCGCTCGAAGAGCGCGCGCGCCTCGTCGAAGCGCCCGCCGGTGAAGCGCGCCTCGCCCACCTCCAGCCGGATCCGGTCCATCTCCTCGGCGAGGGCGGTCCGGAACCGCTCGACGGTGAGCCGGTCCCGGCCGTCCAGGAGCACGCCGTGGTGGATCCACTGCCAGGCGAGGGCCCGGCAGAGCTCGGCGGTCGCCGCGTCCTCCACGGTCTGGTAGAGGGCCACGCAGCCGGCGCCGCGGAGCCAGGACTCGAGGTAGCGCACCGAGGTCCGGATCCCCAGCCGCAGGCCGGCCTCGGTGCGCGCCCCCTCCACCGGCGCCAGCAGGTCCCGCGGGGTGACGCGGACCTCCTCGCGGCTCCGCTCGATCTGGTTCGGTCCGGGCAGGTGCACGTCGAAGACGGCGCGGGCGACCGGGACGAGGGAGGGGTGGGCGACCCAGGTGCCGTCGAGGCCCTCCCGGACGTCGCGGAGCGCGTCGGCGCGGAGCCGGGCGATCGCCGCGTCGTGTGCCGCCCCGCCGCCGTCGATCGGGAGCAGCGCCGCCCGCCCGCCCAGCGCGTGGACTCCCCGGCGGTGGCAGGTCTGGACGAGGAGCCGGGCGCAGGCGCGCAGGAGGCCGCCGTCCGCCGTCACCAGGGCGCGGTCCGGCAGGACCATCCGCGGGTCGCTCCGGAGCCGCTTGACGACGCTGAAGGCGTAGCCCTCCCGGCCGCAGGCGAGCCCGGCCGAGTGCTCCCGCAACTCCCAGAGGATCTCGTCCATCTCGAAGGCGGCCGGCAGCGTCTCGACGAGGCAGGTGGCGCGGATCGTGCCGCGGGGGAGACCCAGGCGCTCCTGCGCCATCAGGAAGAGCTCGTTCCACAGGCGGGCCTCGAGGTGGCCCTCGAGCTTGGGGAGGACCAGGTAGGGGCCGGAGCCCCGCGCGACCAGGGCCGGCGCGCACGCGGCGAGGAAGATCCCGGTGTCCCAGAGCGAGGCCGGCACCGCGCGCCCGTCCACCAGGGCGTGGCGCTCGGCGAGCTGCCACCCGCGCGGCCGGACCATGAGGACCGCGGGGCGGCCGCCGGGCCGGAGGGTCGGGCCGCCGCCGGGCGGCGCGACGGCGATCGCGCCGTCGACCGCGTCCCGCAGGTTCTGCTGCCCCTCGATCACGCTCCGCCAGGTGGGCGAGAAGGCGTCCTCGAAGTCGGCGACGAAGACCGAGGCGCCGGAGTCGAGGCCGCGGAGGATCGTCTCCCGGTCGGGCGGGCCGGTGAGCTCGACCCGCCGGTCGAGGAGATCGGCGGGGGGCGGCGCGGCGGTCCAGGCGGTGTCCCGGATCTCCTGGGTCTCGGTGAGGAAGTGGGGACGCTCCCCGGCGTCGAGGCGGGCCTGCCGGGTCCGGCGCCGCTCGAGCAGCTCGTCGATCCGGCCGCGGAAGGCGCGGGTGAGGTCGGCGACCAGGGCGAGCGCCGCGGGGGTGAGGATCGCGGAGGCGCCGGCCGGGAGCGAACCGCGGAGCCCCATTCCGGGGGGGAGGGTGATGGTCTCGTTCGGGGTCGCGCGGGCGTCGTCCATGGTGCCTCCTGGGCTGAAGGCGATATGGACTTGATTCAGGTCAACCGCAAGAGCTCCGGCGATATGAAGCTGTTGGAGATGAAAACGAATAAACCGATGCGTCCGTCAACCTGTAAACCTTGAAAAGTCAGCTTCGAGTCGCCACGTTTGAAGCTCGCGGCCAAGGGCGAGGCGGCTCGCGAGAGAGTGGAGGTCCGGTGATGGCCGATCCCGTCCGGTTCGGCGCGACGATCCGCGCCCTGCGGCGTGGCCGAGGGATGACCCAGGCGGCGCTCGCCACCCAGCTCGGAATCTCCGCGAGCTACCTCAACCTCATCGAGCACGACCGGCGCGGGCTCCCGTCGCCGATCCTGATCCGGCTCGCCGGGATCTTCGACCTCGACCTGCGCACGCTCTCGGAGGACCAGCACGCGCGCGAGCTGGCCGACCTCATGGAGGTGTTCGGCGACCCGCTCTTCGACGCCCACGACGTCACCGCCGCCGAGGTCCGCGACCTCGCCGCCTCCTGCCCCTCGGCCGCGCGGGCCGTGCTCGCGCTCTACCGCGGCTACCGCGGCGCCCGGGAGGCGGCCGACACCCTGGCGGCCCGGCTCACCGACGGAGACCCCGAGGCCTCCGGCGCCCTCCCGCTCCCGACCGAGGAGGTCTCGGATCTCATCCAGCGCCACGGCAACCACTTCCCGGAGCTCGAGGCGGGCGCGGACGAGCTCTGGCGCTCGGGGAGCCTCGCCGGCGACGATCTCGGGGGTGGGCTCGCCCGCCTCCTCGAGGGGCTCGGCGTCCGGGTCCGCATCGGCCGGGCCGCCGAGCTCGCCGGGGCGATGCGCCGCTTCGATCCGGCGACGCGCACCCTCTGGCTCTCCGAGGCGCTGCGGCGCGGGAGCCGCCACTTCCAGCTCGCCCACCAGCTCGGCCTCCTCTCCCAGGGGCCGGTGCTCGAGCGCCTCGCCGCGGATCCGCGCCTCGGCTCCGACGCGTCGCGCCGCCTCGCGCGCGTGGCGCTGGCGAGCTACTTCGCGGCGGCGGTCCTCATGCCCTACGACCGCTTCCTCGATGCCGCGCGCGACCTCCGCTACGACATCGAGCTGCTCGGCCACCGCTTCCGGTCGAGCTTCGAGCAGGTCTGCCACCGGCTCACCACGCTCCGCCGCCCCGGCGCCGAGGGCGTCCCCTTCCACATGGTCCGCGTCGACGTGGCCGGGAACATCTCCAAGCGGTTCAGCGCCTCGGGCCTGCGCTTCGCGCGCTTCTCGGGCGCCTGCCCCCGCTGGACGGTCTTCGAGGCCTTCACCACCCCGGGGCTCGTCCGGACCCAGCTCTCGCAGATGCCCGACGGCGCCGGCCACTTCTGGGTGGCGCGCACGGTCCGCAAGGGCGCCGGGGGCTTCCGCGCGCCGCGGTCGCTGCTGGCGATCGGCCTGGGCTGCGATCTCGCGCACGCGCGCGAGCTGGTCTACGCCGACGGCGTCGACCTCGAGTCGCGGCCGGCGATGGTGCCGGTCGGGATCACCTGCCGCCTCTGCGATCGGATGGACTGCGAGGCCCGGGCCTTCCCGCCCATCCAGCACCCGCTCACCGTGAACGAGGACGTGCGCGGGGTGTCCTTCTACGCGCCGACCTCGCCGCGCGCGCGGTGACTCCCCCGGCGCCCGGTCACGGGGAGGGGGGGCGCCGCAGCGTCGCCAGCCAGCTCTCGAGCCCGCCCTCGGGCGGCGCCGTCACCGGCATCTGGCCGCTCTCCACCGCGCGCCGGAGGTCGGCCTTCTCGGCCTCGGTCAGGTCGGGGGTGAGGAAGTCGACGACCCGGGGGAGGCCGTCCGGCCCGAGCGCGAGCCGGACCACCGCGACTCGATCGACGGTCGTGGCCGGGCGGAGCCCCTGGACGGTGCCGCGCGCCGACGGATCGGGGATCGGCAGCGCCTCGTTCGCCTCGCTCTCCGCCATCCGGGGCGCCGGCGGCGTCCGCGGCGAGGTCGCGCAGGCGAGGGATCCCACCGCCGCGAGGAGGAGGGTGCGCGCGCCGCGTCTCGGGAGGGCCATGGGGGGATCCTAGCCGAGGGAGCTTGGACACTCACCGTCAACTTGGGGCCTGCGCGTCTCCGGCCGGGTCGCCGCCGCGCGCCGGCCGCCGCTCCGCCTCCGCCGTCTCGGCGGCGGGCCGCGGTGGCAGCGCGCGGGATGGCGGCGCGCGCGCCCTGGCGAGAAGGCCAGCGATCCCGAACGCTTGCGCGTTGCGGAGATCCTCCCGTCGCGCGGACGCGGGACTTCCTGGAACCGGCGCGCGCGCCTACTGTGGGGAGAGTGCTCATGGCCCAGCCGAAGCGGATCCTGGTCGTGGACGACAACCTCCCGCTGCGCGTCCTGCTCACCCAGGCGCTCGAGGAGGCCGGCTACGTCGCCATCGCCGCCGAGTCGGGCGAGGAGGCGATGGCGGTCGCCCGCTTCGATCCGCCCGACCTCTGCGTCGTCGACCAGCACATGCCCGGGATGAGCGGCGCCGAGCTCATCCGCGCGCTCCGCGGCTCGACCGACGACCGCCTCCGGTCGATCCCCGCCATCGGGCTCACCGGCTACGAGGGGGCCGCCGGCGACCTGCTCGACGCCGGCGCGGTCCTCTCGCTCCAGAAGCCCTGCCGCGAGGCCACGCTCCTCGAGTCGGTGCGGAACGCCCTCGCCGACGGCCCGAAGAACTGACCGGGGCCGGGCGCCGGCCGCCCTCAGGCGCGGGCGTAGCTCTCCAGGGCGGCCGCGAGCGCCGCGCCGGGCCGCGGCCCCTTCCCCTGCCGCGAGAGCGCCTGCTCGAGCGCGGCGAGGACCGCCAGCACGCTCTCCTGGCGCGCCCCCTCGCCCATCAGCCCGATCCGCCAGACCTTGCCCGCCAGCGGACCGAGCCCCCCGCCGATCTCGATGGAGCGCTCGGCGAGGAGGTCCCGGCGCACGGCCGCCTCGTCGACGCCCGGCGGGATCCGCACGCAGGTGAGCGACGGCAGCCGCTGCCCCTCCGCCGCCTGCGGCTCGCACCCGAGCGCCGCGAGGCCGGCGAGGAGCGCCGCCGCGTGGCGCCGGTGGCGCGCGAACCGCGGCTCGAGCCCCTCCTCGAGGACGAGCCGGAGCGCCTCGCGCAGCGCGTAGATCATGCTGATGGGGGCGGTGTGGTGGTAGAGCCGCTTCCCCGCCGCCCAGTAGTCGGCCACCATCCCGGCGTCGAGGTACCAGCTCTGCACCTTCGTCCGCCGGGCGCGCACCGCCTCCAGGGCGCGCGGCGAGAGGGTGAGCGGCGCCAGGCCGGGCGGGCAGGAGAGGCACTTCTGCGTGCCGGAGTAGACGGCGTCGGCCTCCCAGCGATCGACCTCGACCGGCAGCCCCCCGAGGCTGGTGACCGTGTCGACGACGAGGAGCGCGCCGTGGCGGTGGCAGAGCGCGCCGAGGCCGTCGAGCGGCTGCTGGGCGCCGGTGGAGGTCTCGGCGTGCACCACCGCCACCGCCTTCACCTTCCCCTCGCGGGCGAGCGCCTCGCCGATCGCCTCGGCGGGGACGGTCTGACCCCACGGGGCCTCGACCTTCACGGCGCGCCCGCCGCAGCGGCCCACGATCTCCGCCATCCGGCCCCCGAAGACGCCCGCCACGGCGACGACCACCGCGTCGCCCGGCTCGACCAGGTTGACGAGCGCCGCCTCCATCCCGGCCGACCCGGTCCCGGAGACCGCGATGGTGAACGGGTTCGCCGTCTGGAAGACGGCGCGGAGCATCGCCTGCACCTCGTCCATGATCTCGAGGAACTTCGGGTCGAGGTGGCCGAGCAGGGGGGTGGACAGGGCCCGCAGGACGCGCGGGTGGACCGGGCTCGGCCCGGGGCCGAGGAGGAGGCGGAGCGGCGGTGCGAGCTCGGAGATCTGGGGGGCGGTCACGGGCGACCTCGGTGGTTCGTGGCGCGGGGGGACGCCGGCGAGGGGGCCGGGCGGCGCGCGCGGCGGGGGAATGGGGGGATAGTCGCACGGCGCGCCCCGCGGTGGGCGGCCTCCGGTTGGGTTTGGGTGGCGGCGCCCCCCGGGGTCGACGATGATGTGCCGAGATGACCTCCATCGCCAGCGCGGTCCTCCTCGCCCTCCTCGCGACCACGCCGCCCTGGGAGGACGCGCCGCCGCTCTCCGCCGACCCGGGCGCGGTGGCCCGGGCCGCCGCCGCCATCGAGCCGCCGGAGGGGGCGCCGGTCGACGTGCTCCTCGCCGAGACGGCCGTCGCGATCGACGCGCAGGGTCGCTTCACCGTCTCCGACCGGCTCGTCTACCGGACCTGGACCCGCGACGCCGCCCGCCGCTGGGGCTCGGTGGCGCGAGCCTGGGCGCCCTGGCGGGAGGCCCGGCCCGAGATCCGGGCCCGGGTCATCGGGCGCGACGGCGTCGCGCACCCGCTCGATCCGGCGAGGATCGCGGAGGCGAAGCTCTCCGACGCGGTGGCCGGGCTCGGGAGCGAGCGGCGGGTGGTCGAGGCCGCGCTCCCGGAGGCGGAGCCCGGCGCGGTGATCGAGCAGGTGATCACCGTGCGCGATCTCGAGCCGCGCGAGGGAGGGGAGGTCCGGCGGGTCGATGTGGGGGAGCCGGCTCCCGTCCGCCTCGCGCGGGTGACGGTCGAGGCGCCCGCCGGGCGTCCGCTCCGCTGGGCGGCCCGGGGCGGGCTCGCCGGAGCGCCCGAGGAGCAGCTCGCCGGCGGGCGGCGGCTCCTCGCCTGGCGGTGGGGCCCCCTCCCGGCGCGCGGCGCCATCGAGCCGCTCCTGCCGCCCGAGGACGCGTCGCCGCCGCACCTCGAGCTCTCGGACGGGACCTCGTGGGGGGCGGTCGCGTCGGCGCTCTCCGCGCCCATCGATCGGGCGCTCCGCGGCGCCAGCCTCGGCGGCGAGCTCCCCGCCGGCGCGCGGGCCGCGGCCGCCCGCCCCGGCGCCCGCGGGGAGGCGGCCCAGGCGATCCTCGACTGGGCCCGCGCCCGCGTCCGGTACGA
>JAJXSQ010000341.1 GCA_021784495.1 Myxococcales bacterium
CGCCGCCCCGCCGTGGCGCGGCGCGGGCGCGGCCGCGCCGTCCGGTGGAGCGCCGCCGACGGGGGCCGGGCCGGCGCGTCCGAGGAGCACGTCGTCGCCGAGGGGCTCGCCGAGGGCCTCGCGCGGGAGGGCCACGCGCCAGAGCGTCCCGCGGTTGTCGCGGTGGAGCGGCCGGGCGAAGCCCCCCTCCACCAGGGCGTCGAGGACCCGGAGGAGCCGCCGCTCGGAGAGGCGGGTGCGCCCCATGAGCTCGCGCTTCCCGGCGCGGGCCCAGTTGCGCCCCTCCCCGTAGGAGAGCCGGAGGAGGTGGAGGTAGACCGCCTGCTCCTCCGCCTCGAGCAGGGCGGAGATCCGGTCGAAGGCGTCGAGGGGGATCGGGGCGAAGTGGCTCCGGACCCGCGCCGCGCCGAGGAGCTCGCCGGCGAACGGGACGCGGCGCATCTCCCCGGGGGCCAGCCGCTCGGGGGCGACGTGGTCCGGCGCCAGCGGCGCGGTCGAGAGGCCGGCGCACCCGCGGACTCCACGGTACTGGGCACCGCCGGTCGACACCGCCGCCTCCGTCCTCGCGACTCGAGGAGGCCAGCGTAATCCGGCGATATCGAGGGTCAACTTTCCGGCCGGAGGCCGGCGCGCCGCCTAGATGAGGCCGCGGCTCCGGCGGAGGAGCTCGACCGTCTTCTGGTACTCGATCTCGAAGGCGCTCGTCCCCTCCTGCAGGTGCTTCAGGCGGGCGCGCGCCTCGCGGTCGATCTCGTCGTCGACGTCGAGGTGACGCTTGAAGATGCCGAAGATCTTCTTGCGGAGGACGTTGTCCTCGGTGAAGACCTCCTCGACGTTGCGGGAGACGAGCAGCGACTCGATCATCTGGCCGATGACGTACTCGATCCCCTCGTCGCCCATCTTGAAGCCGCGGACGTCGGCCATCTCGCGCTTCACCTGGTTGAAGCGCGAGTGGTCGTAGCCGCGCCGCTCGAGCGCCTCGCGGGTCGCGCCGTTCACGCGCTCCTCGGCGGCGAGGTACTCCTTCATGATGGCGGCGACGTCCATCTCGGCGTCGCCGATCCGGAGGGTCTCCACCTCGACATCGCCGTCCTGCATGAGCGTCTGCACGACCTCACGGGCGATGGTTGGGATGACCTTGGGGTAAAGCCTCATGTGAGGAATCCTCGGTTCGGCGACCGCGGCCGCCGCCGTGGCCCGATGGTGCGCCGGAGCGAAGACCGCAGAGTGAAAGTAGTGCCGTATAAACCCCAAGCCCAGCGGATGGGCAAGGGAAAACTATCTCTTTCGGGCACCTCGCGCCCCCGGAACGGACCGCCCGGCGGGGGCCTCCCCCGACGGGGGCCCGCGCCGGAAGCGGCGGACCCGATTCACGGATCGTAGAGGCCCGGGGAGGTCCGCGCAGCCCCTTCAGCGCGCGCCGTAGATCTTCATGACGGCGTCGAGGAGCTGGAGCGCCTCGGCGCGCGGCCGCTGGAAGGCGTTCCGGCCCATGATCGACCCGAAGGCGCCCCCCTCGGCGATCCCGCGGATCTCGGCGAGGACCTCGTCGGTCCCCTTCGCCTCGCCGCCGGAGAAGATCACGATCCGCCGGCCGTTGAAGGCGCTCTGGACCACGTGGCGCACGCGCTCGGCGAGCGTCTTGATCGGGATCTGGTACTTCTCGTAGACCTTCTTCGCCTCGGGGTGCTCGACCAGCTCCTTCGGCGGCTTCACCTTGATGACGTGCGCCCCCATCTGGGCGGCGATCTGGGCTGCGTAGGCGGCGATGTCGACGGCCGTCTCTCCCTCCTTGGACACGCCGCTCCCGCGCGGGTAGCTCCAGACCACCACCGCGAGGCCGCTCGCCTTCGCCTCCTCGGTCAGCTCGCGCAGGTGCTCGAGCTGGCTGTTCCGGGCGTCCGACCCCGGGTAGATCGTGTACCCGATCGCCGCGCAGCCGAGCCGCACCGCCTCCTTCACCGAGCCGGTGACGGCCGAGCACGGGGCCCCGCCGAGCTTGGAGAGCGAGTCGGAGTTGTTGAGCTTGAGGATGAGCGGGATCTGACCCGCGAACTCGGCCGCGCCGGCCTCGATGAAGCCGAGGGGGGCCGCGTAGGCGTTGCACCCGGCGTCGAGGGCGAGCTGGAAGTGGTACCGGGGGTCGTAGCCCTCGGGGTTGGGGGCGAAGGACCGGGCCGGACCGTGCTCGAACCCCTGATCGACGGGGAGGATGACCAGCTTGCCGGTCCCGGCGAGCCGCCCGGTCATCAGGAGCCGGTGGAGGTTGGCGAGCGTCCCCGGACTGTCGGACGCGTACCAGGAGAGGATCTGCTTCACTCGCTCGGTGGTGGCCATGGGGCGGGCTCCAGGGGGTGGGAGGAGGTCGATCCTCCGGGCGGGCCGCCCGAGGACGGCGCATCTTCCGGTCAACCGCCGCTCGATTGCAAGCGAGCCGTGCGCCCGTGGCAGAGCGCCACGAAGCCGCACTCCTCGGCGGTGCACCGCGCCACGCTCCGCCCGAGCTCCTCCGGCCCACGGCCGCCCGCGCCCGCCGCCGCCGCCCGCGCGAGCGCCGCCGCGCTCCGCTCGATCCAGGCGATCTCCGCCTCCCCCGCGACGCCGTCGTGCGCGCGCGCGGCGCCCCGCAGGAACTGGAGGCGGGTCTCCACCGCCGCGCCGGTGGCCCGCCGCACCGCGAGCGCGTAGGTGGCGAGCTGGAGCCGGTACCGCCCCGCCGCGCCCGGCCGGTCGAGCGCGTACTTGAAGTCGACGAGGAGCGCCGGCTGGCCCCCGGGCCGCAGCAGGAGCGCGTCGATGGCGCCGGCGAGGTGCGCCGGCGGTCCCGCGCCGTCGTCGATCCGCAGCGTGAAGGGGATCTCCCGGCGCAGCCGCCCCGCCCCCGCCGCGGCCACGAGCTCCTGCCCGCCCGGGCCGTCGAGGAAGCGCGCCAGCTCGTCGACGATGCGGCGCACGCCAGGAGAGCGGGGATCGTGCCCCCGGCGCGACGCCACCTCCTCCATCCGCGCGCGGCGCGCCTCGCCGGCCAGGGTGAGATCGACCTCGGCGAGGATGGCGTGCGCGAGCGTCCCGCGCTCGGTGGCCCGGCCGGGGTCGTCCTCCGCCCCGCCGCGCTCGCCGCGCGGCTCGACGCGCCCCTCGACGTGGAGCAGGTGGTGGCGGCGCGGGCAGCGGGCGAACTCGGCGAGCGCCGTCACCGCCATCGCCGGTGGCCCCCCCGCCGTGCCGCGGCCGAGGCGCGGCGTGGCGATCCCCGCCGCCGGCTCCTCCCCCGGCGGCGGCGACACC
>JAJXSQ010000342.1 GCA_021784495.1 Myxococcales bacterium
CCGCGCCCGGGACGCCGGCCGCGACCCCGGCGCCCTCCGCCGCCGACGGCGCCGACGGCGCCGCCCCCCTCGATCCGAAGATCGACGCGCTGGTCCGGAGGGCGGTGGAGAAGGCGAAGCGCGAGCTCCGCGAGGAGTTCAAGCTCGAGCGGCAGAACGACCTGGCGGCGGCCGAGTTCCTGGGGACCACCAGCGAGGGGCCGAAGCTCCAGTTCTTCGAGCTGCACGGCTACTTCCGGACCCGCGGCGACCTCTTCAACAACTTCAACCTGGGGCGGACCGCGCTCGACACCGCCAACCAGCCGGTCGCCATCTTCCCCACGCCGGTCGGCGGCGGGAGCACCTTCACCTCCTCGAACATGCGCCTGCGCCTCGAGCCGACGGTGAACGTCTCCAGCCACGTCCGGGTCCAGGCCCAGATCGACGTCCTCGACAACTACGTCCTCGGCTCCTCGGCGTCGAAGGTCCAGCAGGGGACCGGCAGCCCCTACCCGGTGCCGCTCTACGGCTCCTCGCGCGTCCTCTACCCCAACGACCCGACCGCCGACCGCGCCCCCATCCTGCCGAAGCGGGTCTGGGGCGAGGTGGAGACGCCCATCGGCCTGGCCTCCTTCGGCCGCATGCCGGCGGCCTGGGGGCTCGGGATCATGGAGAACCCCGGCAGCGGGCTCGACGACGACTACGGCGACACCGTCGACCGGCTGCAGTTCGCCAGCGTCCCCCTCCCCACCCCGCTCGGCGGGATCACCGTCATCCCCTTCGTGCAGTTCGACGACGCCGGCGTCCTCTTCGCCGACCCGCACTTCGGGACCGGGGTGGGGCAGCCCTTCGCCGCCAGCCAGGGCGACTCCGCCGAGACCTGGGGGCTCAAGATCGTCCACGTCGACAGCGACGACGAGATCCGCCGGAAGCTGGAGCGGGGCGAGTCGAGCCAGAACTTCGGCCTCTACTACCAGTACAAGACGCAGCGGACCTACTACCCGACCTGGTCGCAGTACGGCTACGCCGACACCGCCGGCGGGACCGCGACCGGGACCAACGACCCGAACTACCGGCCGATCGGCATCAACCGCGGGACCTTCGCCCACGTCCTCGACCTCTGGTACCGCTACCAGAGCGCGCGGCTCACCATCGAGACCGAGTGGACCGGGGTGGTCGGCCAGATCAACGACCCGCGCTCGGTCCTGACCGATCCCAACACCTCGCCGAGCGGGTACACGGGGCAGCAGGTACTCCTCCGCCAGTTCGGCGGCGTGGTCCGCGGCACCTACGCGCTCATGCCCGACAAGCTGAAGCTCCTCACCGAGGTCGGCATCGCCTCCGGCGACGCCGCGCCGGGCATGGGCGTGAGCACCAGCACCAACTACCCGACCCTCCCCGGCCAGCAGCCGGTCTACGGGGTGCTCGACGGCCCGCAGTTCAACGTGGCCACCCGGGATCACTCCATCCGCAACTTCCGCTTCGACCCGGACTACAACATCGACATGATCCTCTGGCGGGAGATCATCGGCCAGGTGACCGACGCCTGGTACCTGCGCCCCAGCGTCCACTGGGACGCCTTCGGCGGGCTGGCCCTCGACGGCGCGATCATCTACTCGCAGGCGCTCTACGCCACCTCCACCCCGAGCTCGACCGGGCCGGGCACCGGCAACAAGCCGCTGGGGATCGAGGCCGACCTGAAGGTCTCCTACACCAGCGACGACGGCCTGAACGCCTGGATCATGTACGGCTTCTTCAACCCGCTCTCGGCCTTCGATCCCGGCCCCCTCACCCGCGCCAACGCCATCCGCGCCGGGGTGGCCCTCAAGTTCTGACCGCTCGACGGGGTGATCCGATGACCACGCGCCCGAAGGCCCGGCCCGTCTCCCGCGCCGCCCTCGCCGGGGAGGCCGACCCCCGGCTCGTCGCCCTGTCGGTCTCCATCCAGGACGACGCCGCGCTCTTCGCCGAGGACGTCCGGGGGAGCCAGGCCCACGTGGCCATGCTCGCCGCCCAGGGGATCGTCCCCCGCGCCGTCGCCCGGCGGCTGCGGCGGGCGCTCGACCAGGTGCGGCAGGAGTTCGCCGCCGGCGCGATCCGCTTCGACCCGGCGCTCGAGGACGTCCACACCCACGTCGAGCGGCGGCTCGGCGAACTCGCCGGCCGCGACGCCGGCTACCTCCACGCCGGCCGCAGCCGGAACGACCAGGTGGCGCTCGACGAGCGGCTCTTCATCGTGGGCGCCTGCGCGCGCTGCGACGCCGCCGTGGCCCGGCTCCAGCGCGCCCTCGTCGGCCAGGCGCGCCGCCACCTCGACACCGTCCTCCCCGGCTACACCCACCTCCAGCGCGCCCAGCCGGTGTCGCTCGCCCACCACCTCCTCGCCCACGTCGAGGCGGCGGGGCGGGACCGGCAGCGGCTCGCCGAGGTGCGCGCCCGGGCGGCCATCTCCCCGCTCGGCTCCGGCGCGCTCGCCGGCACCACCCTGCCGCTCGACCGCGAGGCGGTCGCGCGCGCGCTCGGGCTGACCGGCGTCACCCGCAACTCGCTCGACGCCGTCGCCGACCGGGACAGCGCCATCGAGCTGCTCTTCGCGGTGGCGCTCGCCGCCGTCCACCTCTCGCGGCTCGGCGAGGAGATCGTCCTCTGGACGACCCGCGAGTTCGGCTTCATGACCCTCGATGACGCCTTCGCCACCGGCTCGTCGCTCATGCCGCAGAAGAAGAACCCCGACGTCGGCGAGCTGGCGCGGGGGCGCGCCGGCCGGGCCATCGGGGACCTGGTGGCGCTGCTGGCCGTCGTGAAGAACCTCCCGCTCAGCTACAACCGCGACCTGCAGGAGGACAAGCGGCCGCTCCTCGGCGGGCCGGAGGCGCTCGCCCTCACCGCCGACGCGCTCGCCGGCGCCGTCGAGACCGCCACCTTCCACGCCGACCGGATGGAGGAGGCGCTCGGCGGCGGCGAGGCGCTCGCCACCGACGCGGCCGAGTACCTCGTCGAGCGCGGCGTCCCCTTCCGCGAGGCGCACGAGGCGGTCGGGGCGGCGGCGCGCCTGGCCACGGCGCGGGGCGTGCCGCTCGCCCGGCTCGACGCCGCCGACTGGAAGGGGATCCACCGCACCTTCGGGCCGGACGTCCTCCGCTGCTTCGACCCCCGGCGCAGCCTCCGCCGGCGCGAGCTCCCCGGCGGCCCCGGCCCCCGCGCGGTCCGGACCGAGCTGCGGCGCTGGGAGCGGGCGCTCGGAGCGGCGCGGTGAGCGGCGTACCCGGCCGCCGGGCCGCCCTCCTGCTGGCCGGCCTCGCCGCG
>JAJXSQ010000343.1 GCA_021784495.1 Myxococcales bacterium
GGCGGCCGGGGGGGGGGGGGCGGCGGGCGCCGGGGTGGTGCGGGCGCAGGCGGCGAGGAGGAGCGCGGCCAGGGCGGGGGCGGTGGTCTCGAGGCGCATCGGATCGGTTCTCCGCGGGGAGCGCGGAGCCTAGCACGGCGCCCGGCCGCGCCGTGGCCGCCTGGCCTCCGGGCGCCGGGCGTGGTTACCTTCCCCGGGTGGCGACGAACGGCGGTGCCCGAGGCGCGGCGCGGCGCGGCGCGGTCCGCAAGGACCCCGGCGGCCGGCTCGGGGTCGTCCTCGTCTTCCCCAACGTGGAGCGGGTCGGCCTCGCCAACCTCGGCGTGCACGCGGTCTACCGCCTGCTCAACGAGGCGCCGGACGTCCGCTGCGAGCTCGCCTTCCTCCCGGAGGGGCCGGGGGAGCCGCTGACGCTCGAGTCGGGGGCGCCGCTGCGCGCCTTCGACGTGATCGCCTTCTCCCTCGCCTTCGAGGAGGACCACGTCGCGCTCCCCGCGCTCCTCTCGCGCGCCGGCGTCCCCCGCCGCGCGGCGGCGCGGACCGAGCGCGATCCGCTGGTGGTGGCGGGCGGGATCGCGATGCAGATCAACCCGGAGCCGGTCGCGCCCTTCCTCGACGCGGTGCTGGTGGGCGAGGCCGAGGCGCTCCTGCCGGACTTCCTGGCGGCGCTCCGGGCGTCGGCGGGCGCCCCCCGCGGCGCGCGGCTCCGCGCCCTGGCCGGGGTCCCGGGCGTCTACGTGCCGGGGCGCTACCGCGTCGCCTACGCCGACACCCGCGGCGGGGAGGGCTGGGTCCTCTCGGCCGAGCCGGAGGAGGGGACGCCGGCGCGGGTCGAGCGGCGGTGGGCGCGGGACGTGGCCGGCGTCGCCACGGCGCGGGTGCTCGACGCTCCCGACGCGCTCTTCGGCGACCTGCACCTGGTCGAGCTGGCCCGCGGCTGCCTCTGGGGCTGCCGCTTCTGCGCCGCCGGCTTCGTCCAGCGCCCCTACCGCGAGACGGCGCTCCCGGTCCTCCGCGACGAGGCGCTGGCGGGGATGGCCCGGGGCCAGGGGATCGGGCTGGTCGGCCCCGACGTCTCGGACCACTCCGGCCTGGAGGAGCTGACCGCCTTCGTGGGCGAGCGGGGCGGGCGCTTCAGCCCCTCGAGCCTCCGGGTGGACGCGATCACTCCGGCGCTGGCCCGCCGGATGGCCGCCGGCGGGGAGCGCTCGATCACCCTCGCGCCCGAGGCCGGGACCCCCCGGCTCCGCCGGGTGCTCAACAAGGACTTCGACGACGACGTGGTGGTCGAGGCCGGGGCGCGCGCCATCGCCGCGGGGATGGAGCACGTGAAGCTCTACTTCATGTTCGGGCTGCCGACCGAGACCGACCCGGACGTCGAGGGGATGGCGCGGCTCGCGCTCCGGCTCCGGGACGAGGTCCTCGCGCCGCGCGCCCGGGCGTCGGGCCGGATGGGGCGGCTCACGCTCTCGGTCAACCCCTTCGTCCCCAAGCCGTGGACGCCCTTCCAGTGGCTCCCGATGGCCGACCGCAAGGTGCTGGAGCGGCGGCGGCGGATCCTGGAGCGGCTCCTGCGCCCACGCGGCGTCGAGGTCGACGTCCTCAGCCCGCGCCGGGCCGCGCTCCAGACCCTCCTCTCCCGCGGGGACCGGCGGACGGCCGACCTGCTGGAGCTCGCCTGCGACCGCACCGGCGGGGACGTCGGGCGGGCGCTCCGCCTCTGGCCCGAGGACCCCGACTTCTTCGTCCACCGCCCGATCCCGCTGGGCGAGCGGCTCCCCTGGGACGTCCTGGAGCAGGGGGTGGCGAAGGAGTACCTCGCGCGCGAGCTCCGCCGCGGGCTCGACGGGCGGGTGACGCCGCCCTGCGACCTGGACGCCTGCCGCGCCTGCGGGCTGGCCTGCGCCGATCGCCCGCCGGGCGCGGCCGGGGGCGGGCCACTCGACGCCGGGCCGGGGACCGGCTAGGGAGGGCGCCGTGACCGACCGGGAGGCGATGGAGGCGGCGCTCGCGCTCGCGCGCCAGGCGGCGGCGGCGGGCGAGGTGCCGGTGGGCGCCGTGGCCCTCCACGGCGGGGAGATCGTCGGCCGGGGCCGGAACGCGCGCGAGGCGGCCCGGGACCCGACCGCCCACGCCGAGCTGCTCGCCCTCCAGGACGCGGCGCGGTCGCTGGGGCGCTGGCGCCTCTCCGGCGTGACGCTGGTCGTCACCCTCGAGCCGTGCGCCATGTGCGCGGGCGCGATGGTCCTCGCCCGGATCGAGCGGCTGGTGATCGGCGCCGACGACCCGAAGGCGGGCGCGGTCGGCTCGATCCTCGACCTGGCGGGCGATCCGCGGCTCAACCACCGCTTCCCGGTGGAGCGCGGACTCCTCGCCGAGGAGTGCGGCCGCCTGCTGCGCGACTTCTTCCTGGCGCGGCGGGATCGGGCTTCCCGCTTGGCAAGACCGGGCGGGATCGGGTAAACCCGCGCGCGGAGAGCTGGCCGAGCTGGTCGAAGGCGCCTGACTCGAAATCAGGTGTACCGGCAACGGTACCGGGGGTTCGAATCCCTCGCTCTCCGCTGATACCTTGGAGAGGTGACCGAGCGGCCGAAGGTGCACGACTGGAAATCGTGTGTACCGGGAACGGTACCGTGGGTTCAAATCCCACCCTCTCCGCCAGATGCCGGCGGAGCCGCCGGCTGAGCCGGCCCAGAATCCTCGGGCGACGTGGGCTCCTCCGAACCCCGCCAGGCCCGGAAGGGAGCAACGGTAGGAGGTCCTCCGTGCGCCCGGGGATTGTGGGCCGGCTCGCGTTCCCGGGGCCGGGCTGCTAAACCCATCCGTCACCCGGAGCCGCATGGCCTACCTCGTCCTCGCCCGCAAGTATCGCCCCCAGCGCTTCGGGGAGATGTCCGGCCAGGAGCACGTGGTCCGGACCCTGTCGAACGCCCTCGCCCGCGGCCAGCTCGCCCACGCCTTCCTCTTCACCGGGCCGCGCGGGGTCGGGAAGACGACCGCGGCGCGGCTCGTCGCCAAGGCGGTCAACTGCGAGCGGGGCCCGACCGCCGAGCCCTGCGGGGCCTGTGTCCCCTGCCTGGAGATCGCCGAGGGGCGCTCGGTGGACGTGGTGGAGATCGACGCCGCCTCCCACAACGGCGTCGACAACGTCCGCGACGTCGTCGAGGCGGTGAAGTACCGGCCGGCGCGCGATCGGTACAAGGTCTTCGTCATCGACGAGGTCCACATGCTCTCGCAGGGCGCCTTCAACGCCCTGCTGAAGACGCTCGAGGAGCCC
>JAJXSQ010000344.1 GCA_021784495.1 Myxococcales bacterium
GCACGACGGCCGAAATCATGCTACGGGCGCGCGCCTGGCCCCTCCCCGGCGCCGCTACCCGCGCGCGCCGCCGATCCGGTCGAGGTCGCGCAGCGCCGGGGCCCGCCAGGCCACCACGCCCACGGTGACCAGGGTGAGCGCGCCGCCCACGACCACCGACGGGACGAGGCCGAGCAGCCGGGCGGCGACGCCGCTCTCGAAGGCGCCGAGCTCGTTCGAGGAGCCGATGAAGAAGCTGTTCACCGCCGAGACCCGCCCCATCCGCTCCTGCGGCGTCCGGCTCTGGACGAGGGTGCTCCGCAGGACCACCGAGACGCTGTCCAGGGCGCCGCCGGCCGCGAGGAGCGCCAGGGAGAGGGCGTAGGAGCGCGAGAGCGCGAAGGCGATCCAGGTCAGCCCGAAGAGGGCGACGCTCCCCAGGAGCGCCCTCCCCGCCCGGTCGATCTGCGCGACCCGGACGAGCGCCACCGACATGAGGACCGAGCCGAACGCCGGCGCCGCGCGCAGGAAGCCGAACCCGACCTCCCCCACCCCGAGCACCTCGCGGGCGAAGACCGGCAGGAGCGCGGCGGCGCCGCCGAAGAGGACGGCGAAGAGGTCGAGGCTCATGGCCGCGAGGAGGACCCGCTGCGCCAGGACGAAGCGGATCCCGTCGACCAGCTGGTGGTGGAGGCGCCCGGGCGGCGGCTCGGGGCGCGGGCGCGGGCCGACCGCGGCGAGCGCGAGGAGGCCGACCGCCGAGAGCGCGACCACGACGGCGTAGGCCAGCGCCGGCCCGCCGAGGGCCAGGAGCCCGCCGCCGACCGCCGGCCCCACCACCATCGCGGTGTGGAAGGTCGAGGAGCGCCAGGTGGCGGCGTTCTGGTAGTGCTCGCGCGACACCAGCTCCGAGCCGAGCGCCGCCGAGGTCGGCCGGAAGAAGGCCCGCCCGATCCCGGCGAGCGCCTGCGCGGCGTAGAGCGGCGCCGGGGAGCGCAGCGCCCCGAGGCTGAGCGCGAGGAGCGCGGCGCCGGAGAGGGCGACCGCCGCCAGGCTCGCCACCGCGAGCAGCCGCCGGTCGAGCCGGTCGGCGGCCCAGCCGCCCACGAGGGTGAGGCCGAGGAACGGCGCCGCCTCCGCGAGGCCGACCAGGCCGAGCGAGAGCGGATCGCGGGTGAGCGCGTAGACCTGCCAGCCCAGCACCGCGCTCTGGATCTGGGTGGCGACGAAGACCGCCGCCATCCCGGAGAGGAACGACCGGAACGGCCGCGAGCGGAGCGCGACGTAGGGATCGTGCCCGGCGTCCATCAGGGCGCCGGCCCGACCACCAGGACCTCGAAGCTCCCCGCCCGGATCACCGGGCGCGGGGGCGGCGCGCCGGGCGACGGGGGCGGCGCCGGGCCGAGGTCCGCGGTCGGCAGGTAGAGCCGGTGGGTCGACGGGTCGAGCGCCACCGTCCGCGCGCCCCGGCGGGTCTTCACCTGGCCGACCACCGCGTAGTCCTCCGGCTCCCGCCGCTCCACCACCGCGAGGGTGCCGTCCCCGCAGGAGGCGTAGGCCCGCCCGGAGGCGGGATCGAAGGCGGCGCCGTCGACGCGCGCGCCGATCGGCAGGACGGCGACCACCCGCCCGGTGTCGGCGGCGACGATCACCATGGTGCGGTTCGCCCCGACCGCGAAGAGCCGCCCGCGGGCCACGTCGATCGCCAGCCCGGTCGGCGACCGGAGCGGCGCGAGCGGCCAGCGCGCCAGGACGCGGGGGGCGCGGGTGTCGACGGCGACCAGCTCGCCGGTGTCCTCGATGTTCACGTAGAGGCGACCGCGCCCGTCCACCACCGCGAACTCGGGCTTGCCGCCGAGCGGGAGCGTGGCCACCACCTCGCCGCTGGCCGCGTCGATGACCGTCGCCGCCTCGCCCCGGCCGTCCATCGCGAAGACGCGCCCGGTCGCCGGATCGAAGACGATCGCGTCCGGGTTCCCGGCGGTCGCCACCGCGCCGATCCGCTCCAGCGTCGAGAGCCGGAAGATCACCACCTGGTCCGCGCCGCCGTCGCTCGCGAAGCCGCGGTCGAGCGCCGGCGCCAGCGCGATCCCGTGCACCCCGCGGAACCCCGCCAGCGCGCCCACCCGGTGGCCGGCGAGGTCGAGCACCTCGACGCGGGTCCCGTGCGCCAGGTAGAGCCGCCCCCCGGCCGGATCGACGGTCGCGTAGTCCCACCAGCCGTCGCCGCCGACCTCGAAGCGCTCGAGGACGCGCGGGAGGGGGGAGGTCGCGGTCGTCGACGGCGCGGCCGAGACGGCGGGGGCGAGCAGGCAGAGCGCGAGCAGCAGGCGAGGGGGCATCGATGGCCCTTCGAGGCGATGTCAGGGGCGCGGCAGGATGACGCCGAGGACGAGCGCGCCGGCAGCGGCGAGGAGGACCACCGCGACCACCCACATCGTCTGCGATAATTTATCTCTCGGGGCGATGAGCGACATCATGCCACACCCCCGCCGGCCCGGGGTGGGAGACGAGCGGCGGCCTGGCCGCGCGGCAGGAGATCGGCGCCGGGATAGGATGTCGCGATGGCCGCAGAGGCGCACCTCCAGGACATCACCCACACGATCCAGCTCGCGGTGGCGCCGGTCTTCCTCCTGAGCGCCATCGGGACGACCCTCTCGGTGGTGACGACCCGCCTCGGGAGGATCGTCGACCGCGCGCGGCGCGTGGAGACCCGGCTCGACGCCGCCGAGGGGGCGGAGCGGGCCGAGACGCTGGTGGAGCTCGCCACCCTGCGCGGCCGGGTCCGGCTCATCCACTGGGCGCTCTCGCTCGGGACGAGCAGCGCCATCCTCGTCTGCCTCCTCATCGTCGTCGGCTTCCTGGGCTACCTCCTCGACGTCCGCGTCGGGACCGCCATGGCCGCCATCTTCGTCCTCGCGCTCGCCGTCTACGTCGGCGCGCTGCTCAGCTTCCTGCGCGAGGTGCTGACGGCCATCCGGACGCTCCGGCTCGGACAGCCCCGGCCGGACGGCGCCGCGCCGCCGGGGCCGGCCGCGCCGTGATCCCCCACCGCGCCCGCCGAGGGGCGCCGACCTCGCGCCTCCCCGGTCCACCTCCGGAGCACCGATGACCCCGCTCGCACCGCTCCTCGCCCTGGCGCTCGCCGCCGGGCCCGCCCCGGCCCCGCCTCCGACCGCGCGCGCGCTCGTCGAGGCGAACGCGGCGGCGCGCGGGGGCGCCGCGCGCCTGGCGGCGCTCCGGGCGATCGGGCTCGTCGGCCGCGCCCTCCTCGGCGACGGGACCACCGTCCGG
>JAJXSQ010000345.1 GCA_021784495.1 Myxococcales bacterium
CGCGGCGGGCGCCCCCGCGGCCGCCGCCGAGGGGCCGGGCGCGGCGCCCACCGCGGCCGGTCCGCGCGGCTAGGCGGGGGAGAGGAGCGGCCATGTCCACGGTCATCGAGATCAGCGACGGGGCGGCGGCCCGCATCCGGGCCCTGGCGGCGGAGAAGGGGACGCCCGGCGGCGGGCTGCGCCTCGGGGTGAAGGGCGGCGGCTGCAGCGGCCTCTCCTACCACGTCGACTGGGCGGGCGAGCCGGCGCGGCTCGACCAGGTGGTCGAGCGGGACGGCGCGCGGGTCTTCGTCGATCCGAAGAGCGCGCGCTTCCTCGCCGGCACGGTGGTCGACTGGCAGCAGACGCTCATGCAGACCGGGTTCGTCTTCCGGAACCCGAACGTGAAGAGCTCCTGCGGGTGCGGGGACTCGTTCACCATCTGACCGCCGGGTGAGCTGCTGGAGCTGCCAGGGGCCGACGTCGCCCGGCGCCCCGTTCTGCGACGGCTGCCGGCGCCTGCAGCCCGTCGCCCGGACCGAGGACTACTACGCGATCTTCGACCTGCCGCGGGAGTTCGCCGTCGACCCGGCCGAGCTCGAGCGGCGCTTCCGCGCGCGCTCCCGGCAGCTCCACCCCGATCGCTTCGCCCGGGCCGAGCCGCGGGAGCGGCGCATCGCGCTGGAGCGCGCCACCCGGCTCAACGACGCCCACCGCGCGCTCCGGGACTGGCGCCGCCGCGCCGCCTACCTCCTGAAGCTCGCCGGCCAGGACGTCTTCGGGGAGGCGCGGACCTTCCGCGACCCGGAGTTCCTCGAGGAGCAGCTCGAGTGGCGGGAGGGGCTGGCCCTCGCCCGCGCCGCCGCCGACGGCCCGGCGCTCGCCGGGATCGCGGCCCGCGCCCGGGCCCGGCTGGCCGCCCTCGAGGCCGAGGTGGGCGCCTGCTTCGAGGATCCGGAGTGGTTCAGCGAGAACGTCTGGGAGATCGCCCGACGCCTCTCCCGGGCGCGCTACTATGACAACATCGTGGCGGAGGCGGAGCGCGCCGGGCCGCCGGGACAGGAGCCGTGATGGGCCGCGCCGTCGGCATCGACCTCGGGACCACCCACTCGCTCGTCGCCTGGGTCGACGCCCGGAACCGCCCCCAGGTGGTGGAGGTGGACGAGGGTCGGCCGCTCCTCGCCTCGGCCGTCCACTACCCGCCCGGCGGCGCGGTCGAGGTCGGCGCCGCCGCCCGCCGCCGCGCCCCGGAGTGGCCGCTCGACACCGTCCTCTCGGTGAAGCGCCTCATGGGCCGCGGGCCGACCGACCTCCGCCCCGAGGACCGCGGCGTCGCCCGCTTCGACGAGTCGGGCCAGGTGGTGCGGCTCGTCGTCGCCGGCGGGGAGCGCGCGGTGACGCCGGTCGAGGTCTCCGCCGAGATCCTGAAGGTCCTGAAGCGGCGGGCGACCGAGGCGCTCGGCGCGCCGCCCGGCGGCTGCGTGATCACCGTCCCCGCCTACTTCGACGACGCCCAGCGCCAGGCGACCCGCGACGCCGGCCGGCTCGCCGGCCTCGAGGTGCTGCGGCTGCTCAACGAGCCGACGGCCGCGGCCCTCGCCTACGGCCTCGACCACCGCCGCGAGGGGACCTTCGCCGTCTACGACCTGGGGGGCGGCACCTTCGACGTGTCGATCCTCCGGCTCGAGGCGGGGGTCTTCGAGGTGCTCGCCACCGGCGGCGACACCCACCTGGGCGGCGACGACCTCGATCGCGTCCTCGCCGAGCGGCTCCTCGCCACCGCCCTCGATCCCCCCCGGCCCGCGCCCACGCCGTCGCTGCGCCGCGCGGTCGAGGCCTCCGCCCGGCGGCTCCGCGAGGAGCTCTCCACCGAGGCGGTGGCCGAGGTCGACGCCGGGCTCCCGGACGGCACCCGGCTCCGGGCGCGGGTCGCGCGGGAGGAGCTCGAGGCGCTCCTCCGGCCGGTGATCGAGCGGACGACCGGCCCCTGCCGCGGGGCGCTGGCCGACGCCGGGCTCGACCGGGTGGACGGGGTGGTGCTCGTCGGCGGCACCACCCGCACCCCCCTGGTCCGGCGCCACGTGCGCGCGCTCTTCGGCCAGGAGCCGCTCACCGATCTCGACCCCGACGCCGTGGTGGCGCTCGGCGCGGCGGTCCAGGCCGACGCCCTCGACCGGGGCGGGCGCGACGACCTGCTGCTCCTCGACGTCACCCCCCTCTCGCTCGGGGTCGAGATGATGGGCGGCGTGGTGGAGAAGATCATCCACCGCAACTCGACCATCCCCGCCTCGGCGACCCAGCAGTTCACCACCTACGCCGACGGCCAGACCGGGATGGTGATCCACGTCGTCCAGGGGGAGCGCGAGCTCGCCCGCGACGGCCGCAGCCTGGCGCGCTTCACGCTGCGGGGCATCCCCCCGATGCCGGCCGGCGTCGCCCGGGTGGAGATCACCTACGCCGTGGACGCGGACGGCATCCTCCGGGTCTCGGCGCGGGAGCTGGGGACCGGGATCGAGCAGGCGATCCAGGTGAAGCCGACCTACGGCCTCGGCGAGGACGAGGTGGAGGCGATGCTGGTCGAGTCGATCGAGCACGCCGAGCAGGACGTGACCGAGCGCTTCGTCCGCGAGTGGCGGGTCGAGGGGGACCGGATCCTCGCCGCGCTGGCGTCGGCCCTCGAGCTCGACGGCGAGCTGCTCGAGCCGCCGGAGCGCGCCGCCGTCGGCGAGCGGGCCGAGGGGCTCCGCCGGGCGATGGAGGGGGACGACTTCCTGGCGATCAAGGCCTGGATCGAGTCGCTCGACGCCGCCTCGAAGCCCTTCGCCGAGCGGCGGATGGACAAGCACGTCCGCCGGGCCATGGCCGGCCACCGCGTCGAGGAGTTCGCGCAGGGGCCGCGCACCACCGGCGCGATCGACGCCGGGGAGTGACCGTGCCCCGCGTCACCTTCCTGCCCGCCGGCCGCTCCGCCGAGGTCGCCCCCGGGACCTCGCTCCTCGCCGCCGCCGGCGCCGCCGGCGTCGGGATCCCGCACAACTGCGGGGGCGTCTGCGCCTGCACCACCTGCCACGTCTGGATCGAGGAGGGCGGGGAGGGGCTCTCGCCGGTCGGGGACGAGGAGGACGACCGGCTCGGCGAGGCGGCGGGGCTCGCGGCGACCAGCCGGCTCGCCTGCCGGGCGGCGGTCGGGGGCGGCGACGTGGTCGTCCGGCTCCCCGGGAACCGGATCGCGTCCTGACGCCGCGGCCGGGGGACGGACCGGCGGCCTCGGCCTCGGCCGGCC
>JAJXSQ010000346.1 GCA_021784495.1 Myxococcales bacterium
ATCCGCGGCGCCGCCGAGCTCGTCGGCGCGCGCGCCGGGCCCCGCCTCGGGCCGGCGGACGCCGAGGCGCTTGGCGACGTCCTGGGCGAGGTCGAGCGGCTCAACCGGCTGGTCCAGGACTTCCTCGATCTGGCCCGGGAGCCGCCCCTCGTCGCCACCCGCGTGGACCTCGCCGAGGTCGTCGCGGAGGCGACGCGCGGCCTCGCCCTCACCCACCCGTCGGTCGAGGTGCGACCCTCGCTCCCGAGCCTCCAGGTCATCGCCGACCCCGGCCGCCTGCGACAGGTGCTGGGGAACCTCCTCCTGAACGGCGCCCAGGCGGGGGCGCGGGTGATCGAGCTGCGCGGCGCCGCCGAGCCTCGCTTCGCGCGCCTGGAGATCGCCGACGACGGTCCCGGGATCCCCGACGGCCTCCGCGCCCGGCTCTTCGACGCCTTCGCCACCGGGCGCGCCGAGGGGACCGGGCTCGGGCTCGCGATCTCGCGCCGGACGGTCGAGCGGCTCGGCGGGACCCTCGCCCTCGTCGAGGGCGCCCGGCCGGGGGCCACCTTCGCGCTGCGCCTGCCGCTCGCCGCCGGATAGGATCCAGCCATGCCGCGCCTCCTGGTGGTGGACGACGAACCGAAGCTCGGCCGGCTCGTGGCCGACATGCTCGCCCTCGACGGTCACGAGGTGCTCCGCGCCGGCGGGGGGCGTGAGGCCCTCGCCCTGCTCGCGAGCCGCCCCATCGACGTGGTGGTGACCGACCTCCGGATGCCGGAGGTGGACGGCCTGGCGGTCCTGGCCGCCGCGCGCGCCCTCCCCGCGCCCCCCGAGGTGGTCCTGATGACCGCCTACGGGACGGCCGAGAGCGCGGTGGCGGCCATGAAGGCCGGCGCCGCCGACTACGTCACCAAGCCGTTCTCGATGGACGAGCTCCGGCTCCGCATCGGCCGGCTCGCCGCCCAGCGGCGCGCCGAGGCGACGAGCGCCCGGCTGGTCCAGCGGCTCACGCCCGACCTGATCGCCGCGAGCCCCGCCATGCAGACCGCGCTGGCCGCCGCCCGCCAGGTGGCGGCGACCGACGCCACGGTGCTCCTCCTCGGGGAGAGCGGGACCGGCAAGAGCCAGCTGGCCCGCTTCGTCCACTTCCAGGGGCGGCGCGCCGCGGCCCCCTTCGCCGAGGTCCACTGCGCGGCGCTCCCCGAGCCGCTCCTCGAGGCCGAGCTCTTCGGCCACGAGAAGGGGGCCTTCACCGGCGCCCTCCAGCGCAAGGTCGGACACCTCGCGGCCGCGGACTCGGGGACGCTCTTCCTCGACGAGATCGGCGAGGTGACCCCCGCCACCCAGGTGAAGCTCCTCCGCTTCCTCCAGGACCGGACCTTCGTGCCGGTGGGCGCCACCGAGGCGCGGGCGGTGGACGTCCGGGTGATCTCGGCGACCAACCGCGACCTCGACGACGCGGTCCGCACCGGCGCCTTCCGCGAGGACTTCTTCTACCGGCTCAACGTCTTCGCCATCCGGGTCCCCCCCCTCCGGGAGCGGCGGGAGGACGTGCTCCCCATCGCCGAGGCGCTCCTGGCGCGGCGCGGCCTCCCCCCGGCGAAGCTCTCGACCGGGGCCCGCGCGCGCCTCCTGGCCCACGCCTGGCCCGGGAACGTGCGCGAGCTGGAGAACGCCCTGGAGCGCGCGCTGATCCTCGCGGGGGACGGGGAGATCGTGGCCGACCACCTGCTCACCGGCGGCGCCGGGAGCGCCCGGGGGCGCCGCGCCGCCGAGCTGGTGGGCGAGGGCTTCAGCCTCGACGACTTCGAGCGCGAGCTGATCCTCGCCGCGCTCGAGCGCGCCGGCGGGAACAAGGCGGCGGCCGCGCGGCTGCTCGGGGTGACCCGCCGGCGCCTCTACTCGCTCCTCGCCAGCCAGGGCGAGCCGACCTCCGAGGGCTGACGCCGGCGGGCCGTCAGGCGGCGGGCGGCCCGACGAGCTGGTGCTCGATCACCTCGCGCAGGTAGCGCGAGCCGACGAAGCCGACCACCCGCTCCACCTCCCGGCCCCGCCGGAAGAACAGGACGGTCGGCGTCCCCATGATCCCGAGCCGGGCGGTGAACTCCGGCGCCTCCGCGGCGTTCATCTCCACCACCTGGACCCGGCCAGCGTACTCGGTGGCCAGGTCCATCACGATCGGCTCGAGCTGCCGGCAGGGGCCGCAGCCGGGGCTCCAGACGTCGAGCAGCACCGGCAGCTTCGCGCGGGCGACGACCTCGACGAAGCTCTCGTCGTCGACGTGGAGCGGCTGGACCCGGGGAGGCTTCGGGCCGAGCAGCGAGGCGAGCAGTCCCATGGCGTGGATCCTCGGGGCCGGTCCGGCGCCGGCGGTGACGGCCCGCTCAGGCGGGGCCGGTGGGGGCCGGCGCGGCGCGCAGCGCCCGCACCGGGTGGTGGTCGAGGGCGCGGTCCTTCACCACCAGGGTGGTGACCGGGGCCCGGCAGTGCTCCTGCAGGACGATGTCGTGGCCCAGGCAGAGCCCGACCTGCGCCACCAGCCCGACCCCCGCCGCGTCGAGGAGGCGGGCCTGGGCGATCGGGTTGCACGCCGCGGCGAACCGCTCCGGGTGCGCCTTGGGGAGCCCGATCTCGGTCTGGTCGATCGCCCCCACCCGGCAGCAGACCAGGGCCGGCTCGAGCCCGGCCTCCTGGAGCATCCCGCCGAGCCGCTGCGCCTCGCGGATGAGGCTGACGCAGTAAGCGACGCCGACCCGCCGGACCCCGCGCCCCTTCGCGAAGGCGATGAGCTCCTCCACCCGGGTCCGGAGCCGGCCGTCGTCGAACGGGGTGGCGTCGGCCGTCCGCATGAGCGCCGCCAGCTCCGGCTCCAGGTACGGCGCCGGATCGTGCGCGAGCGCCGGGTGGGTCCGGGTCGGGCACCCCTCCGGCATCCGGGTCGCGTCGCCCCGGACGCTGGCGGCGGTCGCGCAGGTGAGGCAGGCGTACGGGGCTCCGGAGGTCATCGCCCCGTTGGAGCGCGCCGCCGCCCCGAGGGTTCGCGCCTCCGGACCGCCGGTCAGGGGACGCGCGCGAGGCCGCCCCGCGCCGACGCCTCGTCGGGCGCGAAGGCCAGCACCTCCTCGAACTCCCGGCGCGCCTCCCGGCCCCGCCCCTCGCGCAGGAGGGTCCAGCCGAGGCCGGATCGCATCTCGGCGCTCGCCGGGTAGGCGGCCAGCGCCCGGCGGTAGAGCGCCTCGGCGCGCCCCCACTGCCCCTGGCTGAACTCGATCC
>JAJXSQ010000347.1 GCA_021784495.1 Myxococcales bacterium
GCCCTTCAGCACCAGGCCCGTGAGCGCCGAGCCGTCTTGCAGGCGACGCAGCAGCTCGGCGCCGACGTCGAGCGCGACGGGCTCGGGCGCGGGCGCAGGTGCGGGCGCGGGCGCGGGCGCGGGCGCCGGGGGATCGACCGCCACCGCGAGGGCGGCGAGGGCGAGGAGGAGGAGCGCGAGCGCCATGACCGCCCTCCTACCGCGCCGCGGCGGCCGCGAACAGGTCGAGCTGGCGCGCCGCCGGCCGGCCGTCGAGGAGCAGGTGGGGCGCGGCCACCCGGTGGGAGACGCCGAGCGCGGCGAGCGCCGCGACGTCGCGGAGCCTCCCGGCGCGGCGCGCGTCGAGGATCCGCGCCGCCGACGCCGGGCCGATCCCGGGGACGCGGAGCAGCTCCGCCTCCGGCGCGGTGTTGATCTCGACCGGGAAGCGCTCCGGGTGGAGGCGCGCCCAGGCCGCCTTGGGATCGGCGTCGAGCGGGAGGAGGCCGTCGCGGTCGAAGGGGAGCTCGTCCACCGCGAAGCCGTACCGCCGCAGAAGGAAGTCGACCTGGTAGAGCCGGTGCTCGCGCGCGAAGGGGACCGGCGGTCGGTCGGCGAGCGCCGTCCCGGCCACCGGCTGGAACGCCGAGTAGTAGACCCGCGCCAGCCCGAGGTCGCCGTAGAGCCGCGCCGCGGCCCCGGCGATCTCGCGGTCGCTCTCCCCGGCCGCCCCCACCACGAGCTGCGTCGTCTGGCCGGAGCGGGCGAACCGCCCGGCCGCCTCGGCGGCGGCGATCTGGCGCATGGGGCCGAGGATCTGCGCGTCGAAGGCCTTGCCGGGGGCGATGCGCCGGAGGTGCTCGGCGCTCGGCGCCTCCGCGTTCACCGAGAGGCGAGTGGCGAGCGCCATGGCCCGGTCCACCTGGTCCGGCCGCGCGCCGGGGATGATCTTGAGGTGGAGGTAGCCGCGGAAGCGGTGGCGCTCGCGCAGGATCCCGGCGGTGGCCAGCATCCGGTCCATGGTGGCGACCGGGCCGCCGCGGATGGCGGAGGAGAGGAAGAGGCCGAAGACCCGGCCGGCGCGGTGCAGGTCGAGGAAGGCGCGGGCGAGCTCCTCCGGCGCGAGGGTGACCGGCGGGCCCCGGCCGCCGAGCCGCTCGACGCAGTAGAGGCAGCCGCGCTCGCAGCCGGAGGCCTGGAGCACCTTCAGCATGGGCGCGGTGCGGCCGGAGGGGAGCGCCGCCGGGTAGATCCAGAGCCCGTCGCCGCCGCGCCGCCGCGGCTCGGCCGGGCCGCAGGCGCAGGAGAGGTCGTGGCGGGCGGCCTGCGCCAGGCTGGCGAGCCGGTCCTCGACCGACGGGGCGACGCGGAGCAGGGCCACGCCCGGACGCTACTGAACGGCCGTTCGGATGGCAAGCGCTCGGCCGGCGGGGCGCGCGGGCGCTCCTGCTCTCGGCGGTGCTCGGCCTCACGGCCCTGGCCGGCGGCGGCGGGGGCGGCTCCGGGGTCTGCGCCCACTGGTCGTGCGGAGGCTCGTCGCAGTGCGCCGCGGCGATGGGCGCGCCGTCGGGCGTGCAGTGCCAGTTCGCGCCCGGGCAGAGCTGCGGCCAGTGGTGCGCGGCCTACGTCCCGTCCAACTGCAGCTGCTACTGAGCCCGGCGCCGGGGGGGACGGGCCCGCGCCCGGCCCGGCGACCGTTCACCCTCCGTCGTAGCGCACGTCGCCCGCGCCGGCCGCGTCGTAGCCGGGGATCGCCTCGCAGGCGGCCCGGAAGCGGCCCGACTGCGCGACCTCGCAGAGCCGCACGGCGCGCGGGTCGCCGAGGTGGCGCGCCCGGAGGATGAGCCCGTAGGCCTCCCGCGCCAGCGGGTGGAAGGGGAGCCCGAGCCGCTCCGCCCAGGCGCGGCTGGCGAGGCCGGCGTCGGCCCGCCCCGAGGCGACCGCGGTCACCACCTCGAGGTGGGAGTGGAGGAGGAGCGCGCCGCGGTGGGTCTCGGCGGCGTCGAGCCCGATCGCGCGGAGCGAGGCGTCGAGGTGGAGCCGGACGCCGGCGGTCGCCGGGCGGGAGGCGAGCCGGAGCCGCGGGAGGTCGCTCGGCTGCGGCGCCGGCCCGCCGCGGGCGCCCACCAGCCCGATCTCGCGGGCGACGAGGTGGATCCGCGCGACCCGCTCCCCGCCCACGTGCGAGGCGAAGCCGCCGGCGTGCGCGCCGGTGGCGAAGACGGCGCCGCGCGCCAGCAGGTCCGCGCCGGCGCCCTGGTCGGCCTGGACGAAGCCGAGGAGCGGCGGCCCTCGGGCCGCGACCAGCTCGAGCAGCGTCGCGACCGCCACGTCGCCGTTGGCGGCGACGATCGAGGGGGGGGCGTCCGGCTCGATGGGCCCCGCGGCCGCCTCGGCGGTCGGCCGGATCTGGGCCGGGTCGGCGCCGCCCGACCAGGCGAGGACCTCCTCGCGCGCGAAGCGCCACTCCGACCCGACCCGGCGCGAGGGGAGCCCCTTCTTGAGGAGGCGGTAGACGTGCTTCGGGTGGACGCGGAGCAGCGCGGCCACCTCCTCGGTGGTGAGGAGCGGGTCGGTCATCGGGAGCGCAGTATATCCCCCGCCCGACGCGCACCCGAACCATCGCGGCGCCGCCTGTATACCGCCAAGGGGGCATCACGTGTGGTTCGTGGGTGATTAATGTAGAATTTGGTTACCCGTCTTCGGAGGTCGGATGGCGCACCCATCGGCAGCATCCGGCAGGGGCCCGGCGCGCGCGGATGGCTCGGGATCCCCGGCGGCGGCGCGCGGAGGCCGGCTCGCCGGGGCCGCGGCGGCGCTCCTCGGCGCGCTCCTCCCCCTCTCCCCCGCCTTCGCGGGCGAGCCGCAGCGCCTCGCGGTCGCCGCGGCCATCAACGTGAAGCCGGCGCTCGACGAGGCGGTCCGCGCCTTCGAGGCGGCGACGCCCGGGGTGCGGGTGGAGGTCGCCTACGGCGCCTCCGGCTCCTTCTTCGCGCAGATCGCCGGCGGCGCCCCGTACGACCTGTTCCTCTCCGCCGATCGCGACTACCCGCGCGCGGTGGTCGCGGCCGGCCTCGCCGCGGGCGGGGAGCGGGTCTACGCCATCGGCGCCCTGGTCGTCTGGCTCCCGCCCGGCTCGCCCATCGACCTCGCCGGCCGCGGCCTCGCCGCGCTCGCCGCCCCGGGGGTGCGCCACGTCGCCATCGGCAACCCGGCCGTCGCCCCCTACGGGCGGGCCGCGGCCGCCGCGCTTCGCGCCGCCGGCGTCGAGGA
>JAJXSQ010000348.1 GCA_021784495.1 Myxococcales bacterium
CGAGCTGGCGGTCATGGGCGTCGAGATGATCTCTCCGCACCACCCGCGGCGGCGCCGCAAGACCCAGGACGGCAGGAAGCTACGCCGCTACCGCCATCGCTGGCGCATCGAGCGGCTCTTCGCTTGGTTGCTCCGCCAGCGCCGCCTGGTCAGCCGGTGGGAGTGGAAGGCCGAGAACTTCCTCGGCCTTCTCCAACTCGCCTGCGCCCAGATCCTCTGGAGGAGGTTCTGAGATGCGTTCTAGAGGCGAGGGGCCGCCGGGGCTATGGTCCGCCGGTGGCGACCCTCACGCTGATCGACGGCTCCGGCTTCGTCTTCCGCGCCTACCACGCGATCCCGCCGCTCTCGACCTCGCGCGGCGAGCCGACCAACGCGGTCCTCGGGTTCGCCACCATGCTCCTCCGCGCCCTCCGGGAGGCGGGGTCGAGCCACGCCGCGGTGGTCTTCGACGTGTCGCGGCGGAGCTTCCGGACCGAGCTCGACCCCGCCTACAAGGCGCAGCGTCCGGCGCCGCCGGCGGACCTGGTGCCGCAGTTCCCGCTGGTCCGGGAGGTGGCCCGCGCGCTGTCGGTCCCGGTCTTCGAGCGGGAGGGGTTCGAGGCCGACGACGTGATCGCCACGCTCGCGACCCGGGCCCGGGCGCAGGGGCTCGAGGTGGTGATCGTGACCGGCGACAAGGACTTCGCCCAGCTGGTGGGGGAGCACGTCCGGCTCTTCGATCCGATGCGGGAGGCGCAGGGGAAGGGGGGCTGGACCGGCCCGGCCGAGGTCGCCGAGCGGTTCGGCGTGCCGCCCTCGCAGGCGGTGGAGTACCAGGCGCTCCTCGGGGACACCGCCGACAACGTCCCCGGCGTCCCCGGGGTCGGCGCGGTGACCGCGGCGGCCCTGGTCCGTCACTTCGGGAGCGTGGAGGCGATGCTGGCGAACCCGGCGGAGATCCCGGCGGCGGTCAAGCGGGGCGGGGAGCGGCTCCGGGAGCGCGTCGTCGAGGCGGCCGAGCGGATCCGGCTCAACCGGCGGCTGGTGGCGCTCCGCACCGATCTCGACCTCCCCTTCGACGCCGAGGCGCTCCGGCGCCAGCCGCCGGACCCGGTGCGGGCGCGGGAGCTCTTCGCGAGGCTCGAGTTCAGCAGGCTGCTGCGGGAGCTCCCGGCGGCGACCGAAGAGGGCGACGCCGCCGGCGGAGGGGCGCGCGCCGCGGTGGTGGCCGCGGGGGGGGACCCGCCGGGAGGCGAGCGGAGCCCCCCGGCGGTCGCGCCGCCGGCGCGCGTCGAGCTGGTCCTCGACGCGCCGGGGCTTGCCGCGGCGGTCGAGCGGCTCCGGGGCCGGCCGCTGGGGCTCGTGGTGGTCGGGACCGGGGACGCGCCGCGCACCGATCCGCCGATCGGGCTCGCCCTCGCGGGAGGGGAGGCCGCGTTCTACCTCCCGCTCGGCCACCGCTACCTGGGCTCCCCGCCGCCGGTGCCGGCCGAGCCGCTCCGGGCGCTGCTCGGCCCGCTCCTCGCCGGCGGCGCGCCGATCCACGTCCACGGCCGCAAGGACGCGCTCCACCGCCTCGCCCGGCTCGGCCTCGAGCTCGGGGAGGCCGGGGAGGACACCGAGCTCCTCTCGCGCCTCCTGCTCCCGACCCGCCGCGAGCACGCCGTCGACGCGGTCGCGCGGGAGCGGCTGGGGGTGGAGCTCCCGGCGGAGCCCTGGGCCGTCGCGCGACGCCCGGCGCCGCTCCGAGAGGGGATGGAGGCGGAGCGGGTGGCGGCCTGGGCCGGCGCGGTGGCGGCGGCGCTCCCGGCCCTCGCCGAGGCGCTCCTCGCCGGGGCGGAGGCGGCCGGGCTCGGCGCGCTCCACCGCGAGATCGAGCGGCCGCTCGTCCGCGTCCTCTACGGGATGGAGCAGATCGGCGTCGCGGTCGACCGGGGCGCGATGGACGGGATGAGCGCCGAGTTCGGCGCGGCGCTGGAGGCGCTCCAGCGCCGGATCGAGGCGGCCGCCGGCCACCCGTTCAACGTCGCCTCGACCCGGGAGCTGGGCCGCGTGCTCTTCGAGGAGCTCGGGCTCCCGGTGCTGAAGCGGCTCAAGACGGGCCCGTCGACCGACGTCGAGGTGCTCGAGCGGCTCGCCGAGCAGCACCCGCTCCCCGGCCTGGTGCTCGAGCACCGATCGCTCTCGAAGCTGAAGGGGACCTACGTCGACGCGCTCCCCCGGCTCGTCGATCCGGTCGACGGGCGCCTCCACACCACCTTCCACCAGGCGGGGGCGGCCACCGGCCGGCTCTCCTCCTCCGATCCGAACCTCCAGAACATCCCGGTGCGGACCGAGCTGTCGCGGCGGATCCGGGCCGCCTTCGTGGCCCCGCCCGGGCGCCGCCTGATCTCCGCCGACTACTCCCAGATCGAGCTGCGGATCCTGGCGCACTACTCGGGCGATCCGGCCCTGATCGAGGCCTTCCGGACCGGCCAGGACGTCCACGCCCGGACCGCCGCCGAGACCTTCGGGGTGGCGCCGGAGGCGGTGAGCGCCGACCAGCGGCGGATCGCCAAGGTGCTGAACTTCGGGATCGCCTATGGCCTCTCCGCCTTCGGGCTCGGCCAGCGGCTCGATCTGGCGCCGGCGGAGGCGCGGGCGATCATCGACCGGTACTTCGCCCGCTACGCGGGGGTGAAGCGGTGGCTCGGCGAGATCGTCGAGCGCGCGCGGCGCGACGGCGAGGTCCGCACGCTCTTCGGGCGGGTCCGGGAGATCCCCGACCTGGCGGCGCGGAACCAGGCGCTCCGCCAGGCGGCCGAGCGGACGGCGGTCAACACCCCGATCCAGGGGACCGCCGCGGACATCGTGAAGATCGCGATGCGCCGGGTCGCCGAGGGGCTGGCGGCGGAGGGGCTCGACGCGCGGCTCACCCTGCAGGTGCACGACGAGCTGGTCGTCGAGGCGGCCGAGGGCGCGGTGGAGGCGGCGGCCCGGGTCCTGCGGCGGGACATGGAGGGGGTCGCCGCGATCGACGTCCCGCTGGTGGTCGAGGTGGGCCACGGCCGGAGCTGGGCCGAGGCGCACTAGGGGCGCCGCTCAGGGGCCGTCGAGCGCCTTGGCGCGGCTGGCCGCGAAGGGGACGGGCTCCTCGCGGGCTGGCTCGGCGAAGGCCTCGAGCAGCTTGAGGTGGCTCTCCACCAGGGTCTTCACCCCCGCCTCGAACTGGACCCGCTGGCGCTTCAGCTCCCCGATCTCGTCGACGATCCGGAGGAACCGTCCGTGGGCGC
>JAJXSQ010000349.1 GCA_021784495.1 Myxococcales bacterium
CGGGCCCCGGAAGCGCGCGCGGCCGGCCCCCCGCGTCGGGAGGACCGGCCGTCGAAGGGCGCGCCCCGCGGGGGCGGCGCGGCTAGCGCTTGCTGAACTGGAAGCGCTTGCGGGCGCCGGGGCGGCCGTACTTCTTGCGCTCGACGGCGCGCGCGTCCCGGGTCAGGAAGCCGGCCTTCTTCAGGACCGGCCGGAACTCGGCGTTCAGGTCGACGAGGGCGCGGCTGATGCCGTGGCGGATCGCGCCGGCCTGGCCGGAGAGCCCGCCGCCGGTGGCGTTGGCCACGACGTCGACCTTGCCGATCTGGTCGACGAGCTTGAGCGGCTCGACGAGGATCATCTTCGAGGTCTCGCGCCCGAAGTACTGGTCCATCGTCCGGCCGTTGATGGTGATGTTCCCGGTCCCGGGGACGACGCGGACCCGCGCCACCGACTCCTTCCGGCGGCCGACGTTGATGTGCGCGTGGGTGGCCATCGTTGCTCCCTCTTACCTGGCGGCGGCGAGCGCCTGCGGCTTCTGCGCGGCGTGCGGGTGGGTGTCCTCGGCGTAGACCTTCAGCTTGCCCAGCATCTGGCGGCCGAGCGCCGAGCGGGGGAGCATCCGCCGGACGGCGTTCTCCAGGATCGCCTCCGGGTGCTTCGCGCGGAGCTCGCGGGGGGGCGTCAGCTTCGCGCCGCCCGGGTGCATGGTGTGGGTGAAGTAGAGCTTGTCCGTCTCCTTCTTGCCGGTGAAGCGGACCTTCCCCGCGTTCACCACGACCACGAAGTCGCCGGTGTCGATCGAGGGCGAGTAGGAGGGCTTGTGCTTGCCCTTCAGGATGGAGGCGATGCGGGTCGCGAGGCGGCCGACCGTCTGGTCGGCGGCGTCGACGAGCCACCAGGCGCGCCCCTCGAGGACCTCGTCGCGCGTGGCACTGCGGGTGGTTCTGGGCATGGAAAGTCCTGCGTTTCCCGGAGAAATGGAAAGGCGCCTTCTAGAGGAAGGGCGGGCCCTTGTCAAGGGCGCGCCGTCCGGAGGACCGGGCGCACGGTCCGGCACCCCCGGGGGAGGCGCACTCTAGCCGAACCGATCGCCGCTGACCAGCGCCTCACGCGGCCTCGGGCCCGGCGCCGCCGCGCCCGGCCGCCAGGCGGGCCCGGAGGGCCGCCATCACCCCCTCGGTGTGGGCCGCGATCTCGGCCGGCGCGGCGCGGACCGCCGCCGGGTCGACCTGCTCGTGCGCCCCCGCCGGCAGGTCCTCGAGGAAGCGCGACGGCGTGCGGGCGAGCACCTTCCCCCGCTTCACCCGCTGGACGGCGCGGGTGAGGGTGAGCTGCTCGCGCGCCCGGGTGATGCCGACGTAGGCGAGCCGCCGCTCCTCGTCGAGGTCCCGCGCCTCCCCCTGGATGCCGGCGCAGGGGAGCAGGTCCTCCTCGAGGCCGACGAGGAAGACGACCGGGAACTCGAGCCCCTTCGCCGCGTGGAGGGTCATCAGGGTGACGCCGGCGTCGGCCTCCGGGTCCTCCTCGGCGCGGCTGTCGAGCGCCAGCCGCTGGAGCCAGGCGGCGAGCGAGGGGCGCCGCGCCCGCTCCCGGTACCCGTCGAGCGAGCGGAGGATCCCGTCGATCCCGTCGACCTTCCGCTGGCCGGCCTCGGCCGAGCGGACGGTGGAGCGGGCGTAGGCGTGGAGGTCGAGCTCGGCGACGAGCGCCCGCGCCGCCGCCGCCGGGTCCCCGGCGGTGAACCGCTCTCGCGCGCGGTCGAGGAGCTCGACGAAGGGGGCGATCCGCTCGGCGGCGCCGCGCGGGAGGTCGGGCACCTCGGCGGCGCGGCGGAGCGCCTCGAGGAGGGTCAGCCGGTGCGCGCCGGCGAAGGCGTGGACCCGCTCCACCGTCGCGTCGCCGATCCCCCGCGGCGGGACGTTCACGATCCGGGCGAGCGAGGTCTCGTCGCCGGGCGCGACGCAGACCTTGAGGTAGGCGAGCAGGTCCCGGACCTCGGCCCGGTCGAAGAAGGCCGACCCGCCGTGCACCGCGTGCGCGATCCCGGCCTCGCGGAGCGCCTCCTCGATCGGCCGCGACTGGGCGTTGAGCCGGTAGAGCACCGCCATGTCGCGCAGCGGGCGCCCCTCCCCGCGGAGCCGGGAGATCTCGTCGGCGACGAAGGCCGCCTCCTCCTCCTCCCCCTCGAGGGCGACCACCCGGACCGGCTCCCCCTCCCCGGCCGCGGTCCAGAGGGTCTTGGGGCGGCGGGCGGCGCCCCGGGCGATGACCCCGTTGGCGCAGGCCAGGATCCGGCCGGTGGAGCGGTAGTTCTGCTCCAGCCGGACCTCGACGGCGCCGGGGAAGTGGCGCTCGAAGCGGAGGATGTTCTCCACCTCCGCGCCCCGCCAGCCGTAGATCGCCTGGTCGTCGTCGCCGACCGCGCAGACGTTCCGGCGCTCGCCGGCGAGCAGCTGCAGGAGCTGGAGCTGGCAGAGGTTGGTGTCCTGGTACTCGTCGACCAGGAGGTGGCTGAAGCGCGCCTGCGCCCGGGCCCGGAGCCCGTCGTCGGCGCGGAGCAGCTCGACCGGGCGGGCGATCAGGTCGTCGAAGTCGACCGCCCGCTGCGCCCGGAGCGCCCCCTCGTAGCGGGGGAAGACCTCGGCGGCGACGAGGTCGTAGTCGTCCCCCTGCCCCTCGCCGCGCGGGACGATGGCCCGCTTCAGCGCGTTCTTGGCCCGCGAGATCTGCCAGAGGACCCGGCGCGGATCGAAGTCCCGGCCGTCCACCTTCACCTCGCGCAGGCAGCGCTTCACGATCGCCACCTGGTCGCCGGCGTCGGCGACCGCGAAGCGCCGCGGCAGGCCGGCCGCGGCGTGCTCCTCGCCGAGGAACCAGAGGCCGAAGGCGTGGAAGGTCGACACCATCACCCGGGCGCCCGCGGCGCCGGCGAGCGCCGTCACCCGCTCGCGCATCTCGGTCGCGGCCTTGTTGGTGAAGGTGACCGCCAGGATGGCCCGCGGGTCGACCCCCTGGACGATGAGCCAGGCGATCCGGTGGGCGATGACCCGCGTCTTCCCCGAGCCGGCGCCCGCCAGGACGAGGAGCGGTCCGTCGAGCGTGGTGACCGCCTGCCGCTGGGGGGGGTTGAGCGTCGAGAGGTCGAGCATCGCCGCGGCCGGTTCTCACACGGTGGCCCCCGCGGGACAAGCCTTGACAGGGGGCCGGAGGCGCCGGCGCCCCGGGCCGCGGGGCGGTCCGGGGCGCGCGGGGGCGGCCAGGCC
>JAJXSQ010000350.1 GCA_021784495.1 Myxococcales bacterium
CGGGGGGCGGCGCGGCGGAGCCGGGGTGCGGCGCGGGCGGCGGCAGCGGGACGGCGGTCGCGGCGGTGTCGCCGTCGACCGCGGGCCGAACCGTGAAGGCGCGCTGGCAGCGGGGGCAGGTGACGGAGGCGCCGCCCGGCGGGATGCGCCGGCCGTCCACGTCGTACTGGGCGCGGCAGTTCGGGCAGGCGACCCTCATGTGCGGTGATCCCTCCGGCGCGGGGGTGCCGCGCCTCGCCGCTTCGCGCGGGCGTCGTGCGAGGCCGACGAGGCTACCTCCCTGCCACCGGCCGTTCAAGGCGCGCCCGCGCGCCGCGCGTGCTAGATCGAGGCGATGCGCGAGCCATCGCCGGGCCTCGCCGAGCGGCTCCGGTCGATCACCTTCGACCTCGCCGGGAGCGGGAGCCGCGCCCGGATCGAGAAGCTCACCCCGCCGCGGAACGAGTACGGCGTCGATCCCTACGGGCTCGACATCGACTTCGCGCTGGCCGCCGTCGCCCCCTTCGTCTGGCTCTACCGGCGCTACTTCCGGGTCGAGCTCCACGGGGTCGAGCGCGTCCCGGCCGACGGCCGCGTCCTCCTCGTCGCCAACCACTCCGGGCAGCTCCCCTTCGACGCGGCGATGATCGCGGTCGGGCTCCTCGTCGAGAAGGACCCGCCCCGGTTCGCGCGGGCGCTCGTCGAGCGCTGGGTGCCGACCCTCCCCTTCGTCTCGTCCTTCTTCGCCCGGATCGGCCAGGTCGTCGGCACGCCGGAGAACGCCCGCCGCCTCCTCGCGGCCGGCGAGGCGATCCTGGTCTTCCCCGAGGGGGTCCGCGGCCTCAACAAGCCCTTCCGCGAGCGCTACCGGCTCCGGCGCTTCTCGGCCGGCTTCCTCCGGCTGGCGCTCGAGGCCGGCGCGCCGATCGTCCCCATCGGCGTCGTCGGCGCCGAGGAGCAGTCGCCCGCGATCGCCGAGATCGCGCCGCTCGCCCGCCTCCTCGGGCTCCCCGCGTTCCCCATCACCGCGACCCTGGTGCCCTTCCCCCTCCCCACCCGCTACCACGTCCACTTCGGCGAGCCGCTCCGCTTCGCCGGCTCCCCCGACGACGACGAGGCGGAGATCGAGCGGCGCGTGGCCGAGGTCCAGGCGGCGGTCCAGGCGCTCCTCGACCAGGGCCTGGCCGCGCGGCGCGGGGTCTTCCGGTGAGCGACGGCCCGGGCGGCCCGGTCCTGATCACCGGGATCTCCGGCCACCTGGGCCGGGCCGTCGCGCGCCAGCTCCACGTCGAGGTCCCGGTGATCGGCCTCGACCGCCGCCCGTTCCCCGATCGGCCGAAGGACATCGAGCACCACGCGCTGGACGTCCGCAAGGCGCGGGTGGAGGAGATCTTCCGCCACCGGCGGCTCGACGCCCTCATCCACTTGGGCATCGTCCACGACCCGCGGATGCCCTTCTCCCAGGCCCACAGCTTCAACGTCCTCGGGACCCGGAAGATCCTCGACCTGGCGGTCCGCCACGGCCTGCGCAAGGTGGTGGTCCTCTCCAGCGCCAACGTCTACGGGCCGCGCCCCGAGAACTCGAACTTCCTCACCGAGGAGATGCCGCTGCGCGCCGCCGACCGGTTCAGCGACGTGCGCGACCTCATCGAGCTCGACATGCTGGCGCAGTCCTTCGTCTGGCGCCACCCGGAGGTGGAGACGGTCATCCTCCGCCCCTGCAACATCGTCGGGCCGACGGTGCGCAACGCGCCGTCGAACTACCTCCGGCTGGAGCGGCCGGTCACCGTGCTCGGCTTCGACCCCATGGTCCAGCTGATCCACGAGGAGGACGTCGCCCGGGCGCTCATCCTGGCGCTCCGGCCCGGCGCGCGCGGCGTCTACAACCTGACCGGGCCCGGGGAGGTCCCGCTCTCGGCGGTCCTCCGGGAGCTCGGCCGGCGGCCGGTGCCGCTCCCGCACCTCCTCCTCCGCCCGGCGCTGCGGCGGCTCTTCGCGGCCGGCCTGGTCTCCTTCCCCCCCGAGGAGCTCGACCACATCCTCTACCTCTGCGTCGTCGACGGCTCGCGGGCGGCGCGCGAGCTCGGCTGGGCCCCTCGCCACACGCTCCGCGAGACCATCCGGAGCGTGCTCGCCTGACGCCGCGCCCGCCCCGGCCCGCCGGGCGCCCGGGGCCCGCTTGGCTCCCGGCGGCGTCCGGACGAGAATGCGCGCCTCATGACCGACCGGCTCCGCCGCGGACTCTTCCCCTCGCGCGGGCTGCGCGCCGTCCTGGTCCGGATCGGCGACACCGCCCGGATGGCTCGCATGCTCCACGGCCTCGCGCCGACCGCGAGCTGGCTCTTCGCCGAGGCGCTCGCCGGGGCGGCGATCGCCGGCGCGCTCCAGAAGGACCTGGGGCGGGTGAACCTCCAGGTCGCCTGCGACGGCCCGCTGCGCGGCCTCTTCGTCGACGCCGATCCCGAGGGGAACGTCCGCGGCTACGTCCGCGCGCCGGGGGTCCACTTCCCCGGCGACCCGGCGCGGGGCGCGCTCGCGGCGCTCGGGGGCGCGGGCTACCTCTCCATGCTCCGCTCGCTGGCCGACGGCCAGATCTACCGGAGCGCCGTCGACCTCGGCGCCGACGGGCTCGCCGGCGCGCTCCGCCGGTGGTTCGCCGCGAGCGAGCAGGTCGAGACGGCGCTCGATGTCGCCGTGGTCCCGCGGGAGGGCGAGCTCCTCGGCGACGTGGTCGCCCTCCTGGTGCAGCGGCTGCCGGACGGCGATCCGGGCGCGGTCGCCGCGGTGCGCGCGGCCCTCGCAGAGGGCGCCCTGCGCGACGGGCTGGCCGCCGGCCGCCCCGCCCAGGAGCTCCTCGAGGCGCTCGCGGGCGAGCCGCTCGACCTGCTCGCCGACCAGGAGGTCTCCTACCGCTGCGGCTGCAGCGCCGCCCGGGCGCGCGCCGCGGTGTCGGTCCTCGGCGCCGACGGGGTGGCCGAGCTGCTGCGGCTCGAGGGGAAGGCCGAGGTCGACTGCGAGTTCTGCCACGCCCACTACCGGCTCGACGCCGCGGAGCTGCGGGAGCTGGAGCGGCGCCTCCGGGCCGACGGGGGCGGGGGCGGCGCGACCGGCTGATGGCGCGCCCCAGCGTGGTAGAGTTCCTCCCCCACGGCCGGCGCTTCCCGGCCCGACCCCGGAGCCGAGCCATCGCCACCTCCAAGAGCAGATCGCCGCGCGCGGCCGCCCGGCGCCCCGCCGGGCCCCCGGCCCGCGGCGCGC
>JAJXSQ010000351.1 GCA_021784495.1 Myxococcales bacterium
TCGTGGTGACCGGCCCCTCGACGGGGATGCGCCAGGTCCGCTTCCCGCGCTCCAGCTCCCACGCGTAGCGCGCCCCGCCGAAGGACCCGCGGATGGAGATGCAGGCGTGCTGGAGGAGGTCCTCGGGCCGCTTCGGGGTGCCACGCCGGGCGAGGTAGGCGGGGGCGGCCGCCACCACGAACCGCGCCGGCGGCGTGAGCCGGACCTGGACCATGTCGCGCTCGATGGCCTCGGAGAGACGGACGCCGGCGTCGGCGCCCTCGGCGACGATGTTCACGAACCGGTTCTCGACCTGGACCTCCACCTCGACCCCGGGGTGCCGCTCGGCGAAGCGCGGCAGCAGCCGCGCCAGGACGAGCTCCACCGCCGGGGAGGGGACCGAGAGCCGGACCCGCCCGGTGATCTCGCCGGGGCGGGCCGACACCGTCCGGAGGGACTCCAGCGCCTGGTCGATGGCCGCCCCCGACTGCTCGAGGAGGCGCCGCCCGGTGTCGGTGAGCGCCACGGTCCGCGACGTCCGGGTGAGCAGCGTGACGCCGAGGCGGGCCTCGAGCTGCCGGACCGACTGGCTCAGCGCGGAGGTCGAGACGCCCAGCTCCCGCGCGGCGCCCGCGAAGCTCCGGCGGCGGGCGACGGCGAGGAAGGCGTTCAGCGCGTTGAGCGGGGTGAAGGCCATCGGCGAGATCCTCTACGCGATCGAGGCCGCCCCCGCCACCGGCGCGCCCGGCCCCCGCCGCACCCGGTACCGGATCCAGAGCAGGTCGCCGGGGCGGCGCTCGACGGACAGCAACCGCAGGGCCCGGGCCGGGCCCGCGGGCCGCCGCGCCTCGCGGCGGCCTGGCCGATGGCCCCCGGTCCAGCGACGACGATGGCGTTGCGCATGGCGAGCTCCTCGTCGACGCCTGCTCCCCGACGTGGTGCGCGGCGTCGTTCGCCGACCCGTCGTTCCCCTCGCGCTGCCGGTGCCGCTGCCGGGCCCCGCGGGGCGCCCCGGTCACCTCCCGGTCAGCCTCTCGAGCGCCTCCGGATAGCGGGCGCCCTGGATCGGGATCTCCGCCGCGGCGAGGTCGATGCCGCGGAGGTCCTCCGGGGTGAGCTCCAGGGCGTCCGCGCCCAGGTTCTCCTCCAGCCGGTGCTGCCGGGTGGTGCCCGGGATCGGCACGATCCAGGGCTTCCGGGCCATCAGCCAGGCCAGCGCGATCTGGGCTGGCGTCGCCCGCTTCCGCGCGGCGATCCCCTGGAGCAGGGTCACCATGGCCTGGTTGGCCTTGCGGGCCTCCCGGGAGAAGCGGGGCAGCAGGTTGCGGAAGTCGCCGCCGTCGAAGGGGGTCGACTCGTCCATCTTCCCGGTCAGGAAGCCCTTGCCGAGCGGGCTGTAGGGGACGAGGCCGATGCCGAGCTCCTCGAGCGTGGGCAGCACCTCCGCCTCGGGCTTGCGCCACCAGAGCGAGTACTCGCTCTGGAGGGCGGTGACGGGCTGCACCGCGTGGGCGCGCCGGATGGTCCCCGCGCCCGCCTCGGAGAGGCCGAAGTGCTGGACCTTGCCCTGGCGGATCAGCTCCTGCACCGCGCCGGCCACCTCCTCGATCGGCACCGCCGGGTCGACCCGGTGCTGGTAGAAGAGGTCGAGGCGGTCGACCCGGAGCCGCCGCAGCGACGCCTCGGCGACCTCCCGGATGTGCTCGGGGCGGCTGTCGAGCGCCGCCCAGCGCGGGCCACCGCCGGGGTCGGGCTTGAAGCCGAACTTGGTGGCGATGACGACCTGCCCCTTGAAGGGGGCGAGGGCCTCGCCCACCAGCTCCTCGTTGGTGAAGGGGCCGTAGACCTCGGCGGTGTCGAAGAAGGTGACGCCGCGCTCGACCGCCGCCCGGATAACCCCGATCATCTCCCGGCGGTCCGGCGGCGGCCCGTAGGAGAAGCTCATCCCCATGCAGCCGAGGCCGATGGCCGAGACCTCCAGCCCCTGGCTCCCGAGCGTCCGCTTCCTCATGCCCGTCTCTCCTCTCCGTCCCGGTGCTACAGCCCGGTCATCTCGAGCAGCGCCGCGGGGAGGCGCGCCCCGTGGGTCTCCAGGGTGGCGAGGCCCGCCCGGATCTCCTGGAGGTCGCCGGGGGCCAGCTCGAGGGCGAGCGCGCCGAGGTTCTCCTCCAGGCGGTGGAGCCGGGTGGTGCCCGGGATGGGGACGATCCACGGTCGCTGCGCGAGCAGCCAGGCCAGGGCCACCTGGGCGGGCGTGGCGCGCAGTCGGGCCGCCACCGCCGCCAGGAGATCCACGAAGGCCCGGTTGGCGGCGCGCGCCTCGGCCGTGAAGCGGGGCACGAGGTTCCGGAAGTCGGTCGGGTCGAAGGTCGTCGAGTCGTCGATCTTCCCGGTGAGGAAGCCCGCCCCCAGCGGGCTGAAGGGGACGAGGCCGATGCCGAGGGCCTCCAGGACCGGCAGGATCTCCTCCTCGGGCTCCCGCATCCAGAGCGAGTACTCGCTCTGGAGGGCGGCGACGGGCTGCACCGCGTGGGCGCGCCGGATGGTCGCGGCGCTCGCCTCGGAGAGGCCGAGGTGCCTCACCTTGCCCTCGCCGATGAGATCCCGGACGGCGCCGGCGACGTCCTCGATGGGCACGGCCGGATCGACCCGGTGCTGGTAGAGGAGGTCGATGCGGTCGGTGCGGAGCCGGCGCAGCGACGCCTCGACCACCTGCCGGACGCGATCCGGCCGGCTGTCCACGCCGCCCAGGCGACGGCCGCTGGCGTCGATCTGGAACCCGAACTTGGTCGCGATCACCACGGCGTCGCGGTGCGGCGCCAGCGCCTCGCCGAGCAGCTCCTCGTTGGTGAACGGGCCGTAGGCCTCGGCGGTGTCGAAGAACGTGACGCCGAGGTCCACGGCCTTGCGGATGAGCTGGACCATCGCCTGCCGGTCCGCCGGCGGGCCGTAGGCCGAGCTCATCCCCATGCACCCGAGCCCGAGGGCCGAGACCTCCAGACCGCTCCTGCCGAGCTTCCGCTGCTGCATGACGTGCTCCCTGCCCCGCGGGGCCCCGGCGACGCCACCTGGCGAGGTCCGGGCACCCGGGAAGCTAGGCGCCCGCGCTCGCGCTGGAAACGGCCGGAATGCGGATGGGCCGTCCAGGAAAGCTTCACGACCTGGGGGCGGGCCGGCGAGGCGCCGCGCCGGCGTGCACCGGTCCCGCGGCCGCTCCACGGGGGGGGGGGGACGGTC
>JAJXSQ010000352.1 GCA_021784495.1 Myxococcales bacterium
CAGGCCGAGCGCCACCGCGCCGCCGGCCACGGCGGCGTACCGGTCGACCAGCCCGACGAGGTCGTCGGCGCTGTGCGCGAGGAGGGCGCCGGCGGCGAGGAGGAGGGCGTTCCAGACGAGCGCCGAGATGCCGCCGAGGAGCACCGTCCGCCCCGCCGGCACCCCGGCCGCCCCGGCGGCGACGAAGATGAAGGCGCGGACCCCGGGCAGGAAGCGGTTGGCGAGGAGGAGCCAGGCGCCGTGGCGGCGGTAGGCGGCCTCGAAGGCGGCGAGCTGCGAGGGGGAGAGGAGCCGGGAGCCGGCGGCGCGGGCGCCGAGCCGCCGCCCCAGCCAGGCCCCGATCCGGTGATCCACCCAGCCGCCGGCGATCGCCCCCAGGCCGGCGCAGGCGAAGGTGAGCGGCCAGGAGAGCTCCCCCTGGACGGCGTACCAGGCGCCGAGGACGACGAGCAGGTCCCCGGGGAAGGGGGGGAAGACGTGCTCGACGAAGGTCGCGAAGAAGAGGACCGCCGGCGCCCAGGCCCCCGTGACGGCGGTCGCCCGGGAGAGCGCCGCGACGAGGTCGTGGAGCACCATCGGGCCATGCTAGACCATGGCGCGATGGCGGGGCACCCCGGACGGCCGGCGAGCGGCACCGCGGACGGACCGGCCCCCGCCGGCGCCGCCCCGGGCCTCGGGGGACCGCGCGCCCGGACCGCGCTGCTCGCCCTCGGCGCGCTCTGGCTCGCGCTCGGCCTCGCCAACGTCGCCCGCGGCCTCCCGGCGGTCGGCTACGACTACTGCCGCTGGGCCTACCCGCACCGCTCCTACAGCGATCTCCTCTGGCTCTTCGGCGTCCACTACCCGGGCCCGGCGCGCCCCATCCCCTACCTCCAGGACCGGGTCGAGTACCCGGTCCTCCTCGGGCTCTTCCTCTGGCTGCCGGCCCTCGCCCCGGGCGGCGCCGCCGGCCACCTCGCCGTCTCGGCGGCGCTGCTCGCCGCCTGCCTGGCCGCGGCGGGGTGGGCGCTGGCGCGCCTCCCCGGGGCGCGCCCCTGGTGGCTCGCCGCGACGCCGGCGCTCGTCCCCCTCGCCTTCCTCAACTGGGACCTCCTCCCGGTGGCGCTGATCGCCCTGTCGCTCCTCTCCCTGGAGCGCGGCCGCGCCGGGCGGGCCGGCCTCCTCGCCGCGCTCGGGACGGCGGCCAAGCTCTTCCCGGCGGTGCTCGTCCCGCCGGCGCTCGGGGCGCTCGCCGCCGGCCCGCGCCGCCCGCTCCTGCGGGCCGCGGCCGCCTTCGCGCTCGCCCTGGCCGCCGTCGAGCTGCCGGTGGCCCTCGCCGCCTTCGACTCCTGGAGCTGGTTCTTCCGCTACAACGCCGGCCGCGGCGCCGAGAACTCGATCTGGCACGCCCTCGGCGTCGGGCCGGGGGCCGCCCTCGACCTGCTCTCGCTCGGCCCGGTCGCGGCCGCCGGGGTCTGGGCCGCCCTGGCCGCGCGCGCCGCGGCCCGCGGCGGCGAGGACCAGCGCGCCGTGCGGCTCGGGACGGCGCTCCTGCTCGTGCTCTGGATCGCGCTCAACAAGGTCTGGAGCCCGCAGTACGCCCTCTACGGCTTCCTGGCCGGGGCCCTCGCCGGGGCGCCCGGCTGGCTCTTCGCGGCGCTCTCGGCCGCCTCGATCGCCGACTACCTGATCGAGTTCGAGGTGCGGGCCCGCCACTGGGAGGCCGCCTTCGTCCGGCGGGTGGTGATCCCCTCGGAGATCGCGCGGACGCTCCTCTGGCTCCTGCTCGCCGCCCTCGTGGCCCGCGCCCTGGCGCGGGCCGCCCGCGGGCCGGTCAGTAGTCCCAGGACCACATGAGGCTCGCCCCGCCCGACTGGGCGTCCCCGTAGCGCGACTCGAGCGTCCACCGCGAGTCGATCTGGTACTCGACCCGGACCTCGTTGGAGTTCTGGCCGAGCTCGGGGCGGGCGTCGAAGCGGCGGACGAAGCCGACGAAGAAGCGGTCGGTCAGGTACTTGCCGGCGCGCAGCGCCCCGGTGTCGACCGCGACCTGGTCGAGCGGGAGCTTGCCGGCGACGAGGGTCCGGAAGACCTGGTCGGTGACCGCGCCGAGCGCGAGCTGGCTCGCGTCCTCGCCGCCCAGGGCCCCGATCGAGCTCGTCCCCTGCTTCAGCTGGACCCGGCCGGTGGCGATGTACATGGCGATCGACGCCTCGTCGAGCGGCGGCAGGGAGGAGAGCGCGATGCTCGGCGTGTCGATGGTGCCGCCGACCCGGGTGGTGACCACGATCGCCGGCCCGTCGTGGCGGGCGACGACGTCCAGCCGCGCCGCGCCCAGCGCCTCGCCGGAGAAGATCGCCCGCCCCCGGTCGATCCGGAAGCTCCGCCCGGGGATCGGCTCCACCCTCCCCTGCACCGTCTCCACCAGGCCGTCGGCGAGGACCGCGCCGCCGACGGCGCGGAAGGTGACGTCGCTCTTCAGCTCCACGTCCATCCGCGGGTTGTCGGCGACGATCCGGAGCTTCCCCGGGCAGCGGAGCCGGATCGAGGCCACGAAGGGCGTCGCCGGCGCCGCCGCGGCCGCCCGGGGGCGCCGGCGGCGGACGGGGAGGCGGCCGACGAGGATGTCCGGGCGCGGCTCGAGCGACTGGAGGGTCCGGGGCGGCTTCGGCGGCAGGCGGACCGTCCCGCCGGGGAGGTCGAGGATCGCGTCCAGCCGGTCGGGCGTGTAGCTCCCGGAGACGACGACCGGCAGCTCCAGCTCGGCGAGGGGCATCCCCGCCCGCTCCAGCTCCAGCCGGTGGAAGGTGAGCTTGCCGGCGAGCCGGGCCGGCGGCCGGTCGAACCCCTCGAGGGAGAGCTCGCCCTCCAGCGTGCCGCGGCCGCGCCGCGCCGCGAGCCGGCGCAGCTCGAAGGCCCGGTCGGAGATCGCGAGGTCGAGGTCGATGCCGGTCCAGTCGCCGAGCTCGGCCACCGCCATCCGCCCCCCGTCGAGCCGGAGGGTGCCGGTCGGCCGGAGGGTGGCGAGCGGGCCGGCGCCGGCGAGGTTCACCTCCAGCCGGCCCGACGCCGCGCGGATGAGCCCCGGCGCGAGCGCCGGGAGGAAGGCGAGGTCGAGGTGGTCGCTGGTCACCCGGAGCGTCGCCGGCGCGCGCGCGAGCGCGTCGCCGTCGAGCGCCGACCCGAGCGACGCCCCGGGCGGCGGCGCGACGGTCGCGGCGAGGTCGAGCCGCCCGC
>JAJXSQ010000353.1 GCA_021784495.1 Myxococcales bacterium
CGCGCTGGCTGCAGCGGGGGCGGGGCGGCAGCGCGAGCGGGCGGCACCGGCGGCGCGGCCCGGACGACGATGAGCTGGCCGCAGCCGCGGCAGGTGACCTTGAAGCTCCGCCCGCCGACCTTCTCGTCGGAGATCTCGTACCGCCGGTCGCAGCGCTCGCAGGCGAAGTTCACGGAGCCGGCATCCTACGGAGCGGCGCGCCGGCTTGGCAAGGCGACGGGGGGCGCCTCCCCGACCTCCTCCTCCGCCTCGGCGCCGTCGACCCAGGGCTCCCGCCCCTCCGCCGCCGCCACCCGGCCCTCCAGCGCGCGGTCGAGGAGGTGCGAGGGGACGACGTGGCCGAGCGCGTGGAGGAGGTTCCCCTTCACCGACGGGTGCTCGAGCGCGAGCTCGGCGAGGAGCGCCTTCACCCGGCGCCGCCGGAGCTGGGGCTGCGATCCGCAGACGTCGCAGGGGACGATGGGGAACCGCATCGCCGCGGCGAAGGCGGCGATCTCCTCCTCGGCGGCGTAGCAGAGCGGGCGGATCACCGTGTGGCGGCCGTCGTCGGTGCGCAGGCGCGCCGGCATCGCCTTGAGCGAGCCGGCGTAGAGGGCGTTGAGGAGGAGGGTCTCGACGAGGTCGTCGCGGTGGTGGCCCAGCGCGACCGTCGTGCACCCGAGCTCCGCGGCGACGTCGTAGAGCACGGCGCGCCGGAGCCGGGAGCAGACCGAGCAGGCGGTCTTCCCCTCGGGGACCAGCCGCTGGACGACCGACCAGGTGTCCCGCCGGACCATCCGGTAGGGGACGCCGACCGCCCGGAAATGCGCCTCGATCACCTCCGCCGGGAAGCCGGGCTGCCCCTGGTCGAGGTTGACGGCCACGAGGTCGAAGTGGATCGGCGCCCGCTCCTGCAGGCGCATGAGGACGTGGAGGAGCGTGGCGCTGTCCTTGCCGCCGGAGCACGCGACCAGGATCCGGTCCCCCTCCCGGATCAGGTCGAAGTCAGCGATGGCCCGCGCTGCCGCCCGGATGATCCGCCGCTCCAGCCGCTCCCGCTCGTCCATGACGCCGCTCCCGCCGCCTCCCGGAGGAGGCGGTGCTTTTCCTTTGACGGGCGCGCCCCCTCACGCTAAACGCGCCTCTCCCATAGAACTCGAGGGAATCATGCCCGCGAAGGACCTCGGCTCCAAGCACACCTGCTTCAAGTGCGGGACCAAGTTCTACGATCTCAAGAAGCCCGCCCCGGTCTGCCCGAAGTGCGGGGCGGACCAGCGCGAGAGCCCCGCGCTCAAGGCCCCGGCGTCGGAGCGGCGGAGCCGCGCCGCCCGGCCGGTCGAGCCGGTGGTGGAGGAGGCCGAGGTCGTCGAGGAGCTCGACGAGGAGCTCGAGGCCGACGACGAGGCGGACGAGGCCGACGACGACGAGGGCTGAGGCGGGCCCGTTCTCTGCCCGTCAAGCGGGCGGGGCACCCGCTTGGAGCCCCCGGCCGCGCCGTTGCCCGGTGGGCGCGCCGCCCCTATATCGTGGCCGACCATGCGAGCGTACCGCTTCCCAGTCGCCGTCGCCGCCGTCGTCGCCACCTTCGCGCTCCTCGTCGTCGGGGGGCTGGTGCACCCCACCGGCTCCTCGCTCGCCTGCCCCGACTGGCCGCTCTGCAACGGCCAGGTCTTCCCCGCCATGCGCGGCGGGGTCCTCTACGAGCATGGCCACCGGCTGGTGGCGCTCGCGGTGGTGCTGCTCACCCTGGCGCTGGCCGGGCTGGTGCTCGGGACGGGCGCCGACCGGGGGACGCGGTGGCTGGCGATCGGCGCGGTCCTCCTCGTGGGAGTCCAGGCCTCCCTCGGCGCGATCACCGTGCTCCTCCGGCTGCCGCTGATCGTCTCCACCGCCCACCTGGCCACCTCGATGGCCTTCTTCGCGCTCCTCGTCGCGCTCGCCCACCGGCTCCGGCCCGAGGGGCCGCGCGCGGCCCCCGCGCCGCGCCGGCTGGTCGGGCTGGCCGCGGTCGCGGTCTACCTCCAGATCGTCCTCGGGGCGCTCGTCCGGCACACCGGCTCGGCCATGGCGTGCGGCACCGACGTCTTCCTCTGCGACGGCACGCTCCTCCCGGCCTGGGGGCCGGCCCAGGTCCACCTGGCCCACCGGCTGGGCGGGTACCTGGTGGCGGCGCTGGTGATCGGCGCGGCGGCGCGGACGCACGCGCTCGACCGGTCCGGCCCGCCGCTCCGGCGGGGGCTCGCCGCCATCGCGCCGCTGCTCGTGCTCGCGCAGGTCGCCCTCGGCCTCCTCACGGTGGCGACCGGCGTGGCGCTGCCGATCGTCACCCTCCACCTCGCCGTGGGGACCCTCCTCCTCGGCGACCTCGTCACCCTCCTCCTCCTCCTCGGGCCGGGGGGGGCGACCGCGCGGCCGGCCGCCGGCCCGGCGCCGCGCCTCGCCCCCGCGCGCTGATCGGAGCCGGCCGTGCCCGGGCTGACCGCCGCCGCCCCGCGCTCCTCGCCCCTCGCCTTCGCGCGCGACGTGGCGCTGCTCGCCAAGCCGCGCCTCTCGGCGCTGGTGATCCTCACCACCGCCGGCGGGATGTGGCTCGCGCCGGGCCACATCGCGGCGGCGCGCGCCCTCGCCTCCCTCCTCGGCATCGCCGCCGTGGTCGGCGCCGCCAACGCCCTCAACTGCTGGCTGGAGCGGGAGGTCGACGGCCGGATGCACCGGACCCGCGACCGGCCGCTCCCGGCCGGCCGCCTCGAGCCGGCGGTCGCGCTGGCGCTCGGGGTCGCCGTCCCCGGCTTCTCCCTGCCGCTCCTCGCCCTGGTGGCGAGCCCGCTCACCGCGCTCCTCGCGCTGGTGGCGCTGGTGACCTACGTCGCCGTCTACACGCCCCTGAAGCAGCGGTCCTCGCTGGCGCTCCTCGCCGGCGCGGTCCCCGGGGCCCTCCCCCCCCTCCTCGGCTGGACCGCGGTCACCGGCCGGGCCGATCCCGGCGGCCTGGCCCTCTTCGGGCTCCTCTTCGCCTGGCAGCTCCCCCACTTCCTCGCCATCTCCCTCTACCTCCGCGAGGACTACGCGCGCGGCCGGCTCCGGGTCTTCTCGCTCGTCCACGGGGAGCGCGCCACGCGCGCCGCCATCGCCGGCGCGACGCTGCTCCTGCTGCCCGCCGCGCTGCTGCCGGTGGCGCTCGGCGTCGCCGGCTGGCGCGCCGGCGCCGTCATCGCGGCCGCCTCGGCCGGCCTGG
>JAJXSQ010000354.1 GCA_021784495.1 Myxococcales bacterium
CGGCGACGCGCGCGGCGGCGCGGCCGGCGCGCTTGGCCGCGTACAGCGCGGCGTCGGCGGCCTGGATCATCGCCTCCCCGTCGCCGTCCGGTCCGAGGGCCGCCACGCCGAAGGAGGCGCCGAGGCCGCCACCGGCCGGCGCCCGCAGCCGCCCCGAGATCCGGGCGGAGAGGCGTCGCGCCTCGTCGGCCGAGGTGTGCGGGAGGAGGAGGATGAACTCGTCGCCGCCGCAGCGGGCGGCGAAGTCGGTCTCGCGGAGCTCCTCGCGGAGCAGATCCGCCAGGGCGCGGAGCGCGTGGTCCCCGGCGGCGTGGCCGCAGGTGTCGTTGAGCGCCTTGAGCCCGTCCACGTCGCACATCGCGCAGGCGAGGGGCAGCCGGTAGCGGCGGGCGCGGCGGACCTCCTCGGCGAGCCGCTCGTCGAGCGCCCGGCGGTTCGGGAGCGCGGTGAGGGCGTCGGTCAGCGCCTCCTCGCGCAGCGCTCGGTCGCTCGAGGCCTGGCGCATGGCCCGCGCCAGGCGGGCGCGCAGCTCGGGGCCCGAGAAGGGCTTCGCGAGGAAGTCGGCCCCCAGCTCGAGGGCGCGGACGCGCGCCGCGTCGTCCGCGGCGCCGGAGAGCAGGACCACCGGAAGCCTCGCCGTGTCGGGATCTGCCCGGAGCCGCTCCAGGGCCTCCATGCCCCCCATGACCGGCATCATCAGATCCATGAGGATCGCGTCGGGGGCGGAGGTCCGCACCACGGACAGGGCGACGGCGCCGTCGGCGGCGAGGACGACGTCGTGATCGGTCCCCAGGAGGAGCGCGATCGCCTCGCGGGCGTCCTCGTCGTCGTCGACGACGAGGACGAGGGGCCGGCCACGCCCGGCCGACTCCCGCGGCGGCTCGATCGGGTGGGACCGCGCGCCCGCGAGGGCGTTGGCGCAGAGGCGGGTGACCAGCCGCAGGGTCCGCTCGTCGTCGCCGGCGATCCGGAGCGCGCCGGCGCCGGGCGCGATCCGGATGAGCGCCACCTTCTCGACCTGCCGGATCCGCTCCGCCGTGCCCAGGTTCGCGGGGGTGGGCACGAGGCGCGTCCGCCAGCCGAGCGTCCTCTCCAGGGCGCGCGCGAGGAGGCGGGCCGCGGCCAGCGGAGCGAGCTCGGGAGCCTCGGCGAGCGCCTCGATGAAGGGGGAGCCGAATGGCTGGCCGTCCCCCGCGTTCGTTCGTACCCTCTTCCGGGTCATTCGCCTGAGCGCCATCGAGACCCGGACCATCCTTCCGAGCGTGATCTAGGTATGAGTCGGGCCTGGCGCGAGCCCCGGCCGCTCGGGCGCACCCGAACGGGACAGCCGCCGGGCGTGATCGAAGCGCGGGTGCCGGCCTATCCTTGGAGCAGGAGAAAGGGCGGTGGAATGGTCGACCCGGTCCAGATCTTCGGCAAGGACAGCTGCGGCTTCACCACGGCGGCCAGGCGGGACTACGAGTCCCGCGGCGTGCCGGTGGAGTACTTCAACGTCAAGAAGGACCCTGACGCGATGCGCAGGTTCCTCGAGCTCTCGGGCGGCGAGCGCCGCGTCCCGCTCATCGTCGAGCGGGGGCGGGTCAGCACCGGCTTCGGAGGCACCTGAGGCGTCTAGCGGCCCCGGTCGGGGCCGTCGAGGAGCGCCAGGCTGGATCGCCGGGAGGGCGGCCTCTCAGCGCTTGCGGAAGAGCTGCCTCCTGCTCCGCGCCGCGGCCGGGTCCATCTCCATCCGCGGGGGCTCGAGGCGGAACTGGTACCACTGCTCCGCGTAGAGCTTCCAGAGCTTGAGCTTCCGGCCGTTCTGGAGCGCCTGGAGGGACTCCTTGAGCTTCTCGTCCGACGGGCTCGCGGCGGCGCCGCGACCGAGCGCCCGGATCGCCTCCTCGTGGCGACCCTCCTTCTCGAGGATGAAGGCCTGGACCGACCACGCGAGCCCCTCCTTGGGGGAGAGCCCGACCGCCTCCTCGAGGAGCGCGAGGGCCCCCGCGACATCGCGCTTCCGGTAGCGGGCCGAGGCCAGGATCGCCCGGGAGAGCCAGTCGCGGTAGAGGGCGCGCGCGAGCCGGTTGCGCGGCAGCCCGGCCTCGAGATCCGGGATCGCGCCGTCGAGGTCGTCCGAGATGTACCGGAGCATGCCGATCGACGCGTGCAGCTGGGTCGAGACGAGGAACTGCCAGGGGCCGAGCCGCATCGCCTCCTGGAGCGCCTGGACGGCCTTCTCGATCCGGCGCGCCCCGATCTCGCGCTGGACGATCTCGTTCACCGCGTCGAGGCGCCGCCGGATCCGGTAGGCGATCCAGAAGTAGAGCGCGGCGGAGGCCACCAGCCCCGGGAAGACCGCGGCGATCCAGCCGAAGCTGGTGCCGAGGGCGATCGCGAGGGCGACGGCCGTGCCGACGGCGAGGCTGAGGAGGAGGTTGTACATTCGATGCTCCCGGCGTTCCGGTGGCGGACCATTACACGTGGGCTCGCCGCGCGGGCAAGCGAAAAGGCGCGCCGGGCAGGCGAGTGGCCCTCCCCGGGCTCGAACCGGGACGGGGGGTCGCCCCACTCGATTTTGAGTCGAGCGCGTCTACCATTCCGCCAGAGGGCCCGCCGGCGCGGGGCGGGCGCCACCCTAGCATCGTCCCGGGGGGGGCCGACAGGGGCGCCGCGACAGATCGCGCCGCTCGGGAGAATTGGTGCGCGGGCGGCGAAGGTGTATTGTGCGCGCCAATCTGGTGGCTTTTCCCATCTCGCCCACCGCGTGACGGACTCGCGGTCAACGAAGGAGCAATGACATGGCCCGCACGGAATCCTCGCTCGACGACATCGTCCTGAAGGCCATGGAGGGCGTGGTGGCGCGCGCCTCCCGCTCCATCGCCCGGGTCATCTCCCGGATGGTCGCCGAGCGGCTGGAGGCGGAGCTCCGCACCCGCGCGAGCCGCGCCGCCCCCCGGGGCCCATCCCGGACGCGGCCCCGGGTCGAGATCAGCCGGTGGGTGGCCGATCGGCGGGCGCGGCGCGTCCCGAACTTCGTCATCGAGGCGACCGGCCTCAAGACCAAGAAGGCGATCGTCGCCAAGTACGGCGACGGGGTCGTCTTCGAGAAGGGGAAGCCGGCGCCGAAGGCGCGCTAGCGCGCCGGCGGACGCCCTCGGGAGGGGCGCCCCCGGGGAGGACGGGAGGCGCCGCGCGGGCGAGCGCCGCCGCGCGCCGGGCGACCCAC
>JAJXSQ010000355.1 GCA_021784495.1 Myxococcales bacterium
ACCCCCGCGGAGGCGCAGCGGCTCGGCCGGCTGGCCGCCGACCAGGGGCGGCTCGAGAAGCGGGCGGCCGAGCTCCAGGCGCGGCTCGGGGCGCTCTCCCGCCGGGCGCCGGTCTTCCCCCCCCGCGCGGCCGGCCTCCTCGGCGACGCCCGCGGCCACATGGACGCGGCGGCGTCGCAGCTCGGGACCCGTGACCCCCAGCGCGGGGTGGGGGAGCAGGAGGCGGCGCTGGAGAGCCTCCGCCGGCTCTCGGCGGGGCTCGACCAGGCGGCGCGCGGCGGCCAGGGGGGCGGGGAGGGCGGGGGGGGGGGCCAGGGGCAGGGCGACGGCGACGGGCCGGGGTTCCCCTTCCCCTTCGCGGTCGCCGGCGGCGCCGAGGGGGCCGGCGAGGAGGGGGAGGGAGCCGAGGAGGACGGCCTCGCCGGGGGCGAGGGGCGCGGCCCCGGGCACGAGGAGGTGGCGATCCCGGGCGCCGAGGCCCACCGGCTGCCGGAGGCGTTCCGCCGCGCGCTCCTCGACGCCATGAAGCAGGGGGCGCCGGCGCGCTACCGGGGCGAGGTGCAGCGCTACTACGAGGAGATCGTCCGGTGAGCGCCGCGCTCCTCGCCGCGCTCCTCGCCGCCGGGCTCGGGGGGGCGCCGCCCGCCGGCGGGCCGGCCCCCGGGGACCTCCCCGCCGCCGTCGAGGCGCTCCTCTCCGAGCAGGTCGATCTCGCCGCGCCGGTCCTCGAGCGCCTCGCCGCCGACCACCCGGCGAGCCCCGACGCCCGGCGGGCCCTCGGTCTCCTCCGGTACTTCCAGCACCGCTACGCCGAGGCGGTGGAGCTGCTCGGCGGCGCGGCGGGCGCCCCCGATCCGACCGGCTTCCTGCGGCTCGCCGTCGCCGCCCGCGACCTGACCGGAGGGGACGCGGTCGTGGAGAGCGATCACTTCTCCGTCGCCCTCCCCCGGGGCAGGGACGAGGTGCTCGCGCCCTACCTGCTCGACGCCCTCGAGCGGCAGCGGGCGGCGCTCGTCGCCGATCTCGGGGCGGTGCCCCCGGGCAAGGTGCGGGTCGAGGTGCTCGACTCGGTGGGCGACCTGGCGCGCCTCTCCACCCTCACCGACGCGCAGATCCGGACCACCGGCACCATCGCCCTCTGCAAGTACGCCAAGCTCATGCTGGTGAGCCCCGCGGCGCTGGTCACCGGCTACCCCTGGCTCGACACCGCGGCCCACGAGTACACCCACGCGGTGGTGACCGCCCGGACCCGCGACCGCGCCCCGATCTGGCTGCAGGAGGGGCTGGCGCGCTGGCTCGAGTCTCGCTGGCGCGGCGCCGCCGGCCTCGACCTCGGGCCGGTGTCGGCGGCGCTCCTCCAGCGCGCGGCCGCGAGCGGCCGGCTCGTGACCTTCGCCGAGATGCACCCCTCGATGGCCCGGCTCCCCTCCCAGGAGGCCGCGGAGCTCGCCTTCGCCGAGGTGACGGTGGCGGTGGAGGAGATGGTCGCGCGCGGCGGCCCCGGGGCGCTGGGCCGGATCCTCGATCTGGTCGCCGCCGGGGTGCCGGCGGAGCGGGCGGTGGCCGACGCGCTGGGGACGACCTGGGGCGGCTTCGAGGCCGGCTGGCGGGCCCGCATGGTCTCGCGGCCGCTGCCCCGGGGCGGGCGCCGGGCGCTGGCGCGGCTCCGCTTCCGCGACGACCCGCGCGCGGCGGGGCCCTGGGCCGAGTGGGCCGAGCTCCCCGACCCGCCCTCGCGGGATCACGCCCGGCTCGGCGAGCTCCTGCGGGAGCGCGGCCGCTGGACGGCCGCGCGCGTCGAGTACCGGCGGGCGCTCGACCGCGCCGGCCCGCGGGTGGCGCTCCTCGTGCTCCAGTACGCGGTCGCCGCCACCCGGAGCGGCGAGACGGCCGGCCTGGAGCGGCTGCTCGCCGAGGCGGTCGTCTGGAGCCCGGACTCGGCGGCGCTGCGCGTCCAGCTGGCCCGCCGCCTCCTCGCCCGCGGCGACCTCGCCGGCGGGCGCGCCGAGCTCCTCGCGGCCAACCGCCAGGATCCGCTCGATCCGGAGATCCACGCCGGCCTCGCCGAGGCGCTCGCCGGCCTGGGCGACGCCGGGGGTGCCTCGCGCGAGCGCCGCTTCGCGGCGATACTGTCGACCAGAGAGGGAGACCGATGACCACCCCCCCCACCGACCTCGAGGCGGTCGCGCTCCTCGCCGACGCGCGCCGCCAGCTCCTCGGGGAGATCGAGAAGCGGATCGTCGGGCAGAAGGCCGTCGTCGAGGCGCTCCTCACCGCGCTCTTCGCGCGCGGCCACTGCCTCTTCGTGGGCGTGCCCGGGCTCGCCAAGACCCTCCTCATCTCCACCGTCGCCGAGGTCCTCGACCTCTCCTTCAACCGGATCCAGTTCACCCCCGACCTCATGCCGTCGGACATCACCGGGACCGACGTCCTCGAGGAGGATCACGCCACCGGGCGCCGGGGGTTCCGCTTCGTGAAGGGGCCGATCTTCGCGAACCTCCTCCTCGCCGACGAGATCAACCGCACCCCGCCGAAGACCCAGGCGGCCCTCCTCCAGGCGATGCAGGAGTACCGGGTGACGGCCGGCGGCGAGACCTACCCGCTCGACCTCCCGTTCCTGGTCTTCGCCACCCAGAACCCCATCGAGCAGGAGGGCACCTACCCGCTCCCCGAGGCGCAGCTCGACCGGTTCATGTTCTACGTGCAGGTCGGCTACCCCTCGGCCGAGGAGGAGGTCGAGATCGTCCGGACCACCACCGCCGCCGGGCGCGCCCCCCTCCGCCGCGTCCTCACCCCGAGCGAGATCCGCCGCCTCCAGGAGCTCGTCCTCCGGGTGCCGGTCGCCGACCACGTCGTGCGCCACGCGGTGGAGCTCGCGCGCCTCACCCGCCCCGGCGAGCCGGGCGCCCCGGACTTCGTGCGGGAGCACGTCGCCTGGGGGGCCGGCCCGCGCGCCGGGCAGTACCTCGTCCTCGGCGCCAAGAGCCGGGCGATCCTCGACGGCCGGCTGGTGGCGAGCGTCGAGGACGTCCGCGCCATCGCCCGCCACGTCCTCGTCCACCGGGTGCTCACCAGCTTCCGCGCCGAGAGCGAGGGGGTCACCAGCGCCGCGGTGGTCGACCGGATCCTGGAGGCGGTGCGGCCGTGACGCCGCCCGGCCCCGCCCGCCCCGGCGCCCGGGGCGCGGCCGCGCCGGCC
>JAJXSQ010000356.1 GCA_021784495.1 Myxococcales bacterium
CTCGCTCCCCGCGCTCCGCCTCCGGAAGCGGCTCCCGGGGCTCCCCGGGGCGCCGGCGCCGGGGCGCGCCCGGGGGGCCGCGGGGGCGCTTCCGCGCCGCCCGACCCCGTGAGATAGTCCCGCCGCCTCGCGTCACCCACCCCCGCGCACACCGGCGCGCCCCCCCTCTCCACCGCCCCGTCCTCACGTGTCCGCTCCCCGGCTCGCCCTCGCCCTCCTCGCCCCCGCGCTCCTCCTCGCGGCGCCCGCGGCGCGCGCCACCAACCTCGGGATCGTCGACGGGACGGTCCGCGACGAGACCGGGGCGCCGGTCGCCGGGGCCCAGGTGCGGCTGCTGGCCGGCGACGGCCGGCAGGTGGACGTGCACGCCACCGACGCCGCCGGCCACGTCGCCTTCGAGCAGGTCCCCTTCGGCCGCTACTCCCTGGTCGTGGTCGCCGCCGGGGGGCGGGTCCGGCAGCAGGACCTGCAGGTCGAGTCGGGCGCGGTGGTCCGGGTCGAGATCGCCCTGGCCCGCCCGAGCGCCAGCGACGAGGAGATCACCGTCACCGCCCCGCGCCACCTCGCGCCGCGCCCGATCACCACGCCGGAGTCGGCCTCCACCATCGAGCGCCACCAGATCGAGGAGCTGCCGCGCGGCGACACCGCCACGGTGAACGACATCCTCGCCACCCAGCCCGGCTTCGTCTCCGACGCCTTCGGCGGGCTCTACGCCCGCGGCAACCACGCCAACATCCAGTACCAGCTCGACGGGGTCCCGCTCCCCGACTCGGTGAGCGGCCTCTTCGGCGGCTTCCTCTCCTCGAACCTGATCGACAACATGGAGGTGATCACCGGGGGCCTGGGCGCCGAGTACGGCGACCGGCTGGCGGCGGTGGTGAACCTCGACTCGCGGCGGCCGCCGGAGGCCGGCGAGGGGAGCGTCGAGCTCACCTACGGCGACTTCCGGACGGTGAACCCCACCGGCGTCTACGGACGGCGGATCGGCGACTTCTCCTACCTGGTCGGCGGGAGCTTCAAGTCCACCGACCGCGCCCTCGACCCGCCGGACTTCTCCCCCATCGTCCACGACCAGGGGAGCGAGGCGCGGGCCTTCGTCCGGCTCGACTACGACGCCAGCGACTCGGACCACCTCTCGGTGCTCGGCAACTGGGCCCGGAACCGCTACCAGATCCCGATCGACCCGACCATCCCGGTCTGCGACCCGTCGAAGCCCGACTGCGGCCGCACCCCGGACCGGTACGGGAACCCGCCGGGCGCCTTCGTCCCGGCCGACACCAACTCGACCGAGACCGAGCGCGACTCCTTCGCGCTCCTCTCCTACCGCCACGACTTCGGCGCCGACGCCTCCTTCCGGGCGACCGGCTACTACCGCCACTCCGACGGGATCCTCCTCGGCGACGCGGTCCACGACCTCGGCCCCACCCAGGACCCGTGCACCACCAGCGCCAGCGGGACGGTGACCTGCGCCTCGACCAGCGACGTCACCCGGGTGGCCGACCACGCCGGCGGCACCGCCGAGTACCTCCTCCGCGCCGGCGACGACCACGTGATCAAGCTCGGCGCCCAGGTCGACCAGCTCGTCGGCTCCGACGCCTTCACCTCCTACACCCGGAGCGACGCGCTCCAGGGGCCGGACCCGGCGCTCACCGTCAACGGCGCCGACCACTCCCACGCGACCACCGGCGGGATCTACGCCACCGACAAGGCGCACCTCGGCAAGTTCACCGTGGACGCCGGGCTGCGGCTCGACTTCTTCCAGGTCGGCTTCGCCGGCAGCCCCGCCCCGCCGGCGCAGTGGGGGCTCGGCCCGCGGCTCGGGGTGAGCTACGCGCTCACCCACGACACGGTGGTCCACGGCTTCTTCGGCCTGATGTGGATGCCGCCGCCGGTCCTGGACACGCCGGCCGCGGCCCGCATCCTCGGGGTGGTGCCGCCCGGCCAGGCGGTCCCCTTCGACCTGCGGCCGGAGCGGGACCGCTACGCGGAGCTCGGGATCCAGAGCCGGGTCCTCCCGGAGCTCACCCTCACCCTCACCGCCTGGGGGAAGCTCTCCTCGGACCAGCTCGACGACATCGAGGTCGGCAACACCAACCTGGTCTCCCCCTTCAACTACGCCGAGGGGCGGGCCGGCGGCATCGAGGCCGGCGCCAGCGCGGTGCTCTCGCGCTGGCTCGACGCCTTCGCCAACGGCACCCTCTCGCAGGCCCAGGGGCGGGGGATCGCCAGCGCCACCTACCTCTTCACCCCCTCGCAGCTCGCGCTCCAGGGCTGGCAGATGCTCGACCACGCGCAGCTCTGGACGGCGAACGCCGGCCTGACCCTCCACGACCGCGGCTCGCTCCTCTCCGCCCTCCTCAACTACGGGAGCGGGCTGCGCACCGGCCCGCAGAACAACGAGACGGTCCCGGGCCACGTCCAGGTGGACCTGACCCTCTCGCACGAGTTCGACGCCCCGACCCACCCGACCGTCGCCGTCGACGTGATCAACCTCTTCGACGACCACTACGCCTACCGGATCGCCAACGGCTTCAACGGGAGCCACTGGGCGCCGCCGCGGTCGGTCTACCTCCGGCTGGGCTGCTCGATCTGACGGCGCGCGGCCGGGTGGTTGACACCCTCCGCGAGCGGTCCCTACGATTCGGGCCGACGCGCTTCACGACGGGTGGCCCCGCGGCCGCTCCCCCGGACCACAGGGACGCACACATGCCCACCCGGATCACGCCCTCCGGCCCGCCGCCCCGACGCGCATGAGCCGGCTGACACTCCTCGACGGGCTCGCCGAGGTGCGCGGCGCGGTGGCCGCCGATCCGACCGGCCACCCGGTCGAGGCGGTCGGTCCGGCCGGCGCCGTCGCCGAGGCCGACCTCGCCGCCGCCCAGGCGCGGGCCAAGCTGGCCACCGGTTCAGCCGTGCCGGGCGTGTTCCCGGCGATTGCGGCAGCCCAGGCTCAACGCGCGGCGGCGGTGCTCAATCTCCAGCGGACCGAAGTGCGCGCGCCGCTGAGCGGCCAGGTCAGCCAGACCGATCGTCTCGAGCCCGGCCAGCAGATCGTTTCCGGTCTGCCGGTGGTGACGATCGTCGGCGACCACTCCAGCTACGTCGAGGCCAACTTCAAGGAAACCGACCTGGCGCACATGCGCGTCGGCCAGCCCGCAGCGTTGACCTTCGACGCCTATCCGGGAGTGAAGCTCAA
>JAJXSQ010000016.1 GCA_021784495.1 Myxococcales bacterium
CCGAGCGGGTTGGCCGCGTCGACCACCACCACGTCGAGGTCCCGGGCCAGCGCCCGGTGCTGGAAGCCGTCGTCGAGGAGGAGGGCGTCGGCGCCGTGCGCGTCGACCGCCCGCCGCGCGAGCTCGAGCCGCCGGGGACCGCACAGGACGCGGAGCCCCGGGAGCCGGCGGGCGAGGAGGACCGGCTCGTCCCCTCCCTCGGCCGCGCCGAGGAGCACCCGGGCGCCGTCGGCGACCAGGCGCGGATCGCGGCGCAGCGCGCCGTACCCGCGCGAGAGGACCGCCACGACCCGCCCGCGCGCCGCGAGGCGCCGCGCGATCTCGAGCGTCACCGGGGTCTTTCCGCTCCCGCCGACCGTCAGGTTGCCGACCGAGATCACCGGCGCGCCCGCCGCCCCGGCGCCGGCCCAGCCGCGATCGTGGAGGGCGTTGCGCACCGCCACCCCGGCGCGGAAGGCCGCCTCGCCGAGGAGGAGCGGCGCGAGGAGCAGCCGCGCCCCGGGCCCGGGGCGCGGATCCCACCAGGCCCGCTCCAGGAGGGTCACCGGAGGAGCTCCCGGGCCGCGGCCAGCACCGTCGCCGCCGGGAGATCGGCGAGGCAGCGGTGGTGGCCGAGCGGGCAGCGCTCTCCGCCGTGGTTCGAGCAGGGCTGGCAGTCGAGGCCGAGGGAGATCGCCCGCCCGGGCGGCGCCGGCCCCCACCGGATCGGCGACGTCGGCCCGAAGACCACCAGCGCGGGCGTCCCGACCGCGCCCGCGAGGTGCGCCGGCCCGGTGTCGTTCGTCACCAGGAGGGAGACCTCCCCGAGCGCCGCCGCCAGCCCGCCCACGTCCAGCGGGGTCAGGTCGGCGGCGAGCGGAGCGCGCAGGGCGGCGCGCAGGGTGGCGCTCGCCGCCGCGTCGCCCGGCCCGGCGCAGAGGACGAGCGCGCACCCGTCGCCGTGGAGCGCGTCGCCGACCTCGGCGAGCCGCCGCGGGTCCCAGCGCTTCGTCGCCCAGGTGGCGCCCGGCGCCAGGGCGACGAGCGGCCGCGGGAGCCCCCCGAGCAACGCCCCCGCGCGGCGGCGCGCCTCCCCGGAGGGCTCGACGATGGTGCGCCCCGGGGCCGCCACCCCGAGCGGCCGGAGCGCCTCGGCGTAGAGCGCGGTGGCGTGGGCCCGGACGAGGGGGCGGTCGTGGCCGAGGAGGGCGCGGAGCGCCTCCGCCGCCGTCCGGCGGGCGAAGGTCACCCGGCGCGGCGCCGCCGCCCGGGCGATCAGGGCGCTCTTCAGCTTGCCCTGCAGGTCGACGGCGACGTCGAAGCGGCCGCGCAGCCGCCGGGCGAGCGCCAGCGCCCCGTCTTCCGGTCCGCGCCCGAGCCGGTGGACCGCGGAGATCCCCGGCAACCCCTCGACGAGCGGCGCGCAGGCCGCGGAGGTGACCCACTCGATCTGCGCCCGGGGGAACCGGTCGCGGAGGGGCGCGAGGAGGCTCGTGGCCAGGACGACGTCCCCCAGCGCCGAGTACCGGATGATCAGGATCCGCTCCACCCGTCACCCCACCTTCCGGCGCGGGAGGGCGGCGAGCAGGTGGTCGACGTTCCGGGCGCTCGCCCCCCGGATCGCGGTGACCGCGCGGCGGGCCATCGCGCCGAGCTCGGCGACCTGGTCCGGCCGGGAGAGGAGATCGTCGGCCACCCGGTGGAGCTGGTCCGGGGACGCGACCTGGATCCCCCCGCGCCCCTGGAGCACCTGGACCGAGTCCTTGAAGTTCTCCATGTGCGGCCCGAAGAGGACCGGCTTCCCCTGGGCCGCCGGCTCCAGCACGTTCTGCCCGCCCCGGGTGACGAAGCTCCCGCCGACGAAGACCAGCGTCGCCAGCCGGTAGGCGACCGCCAGCTCGCCGATGGTGTCGAGGACGGTCACCTGGGCCGGCCCGCCGGCCGCGCCGGCGCTCCGGAGCCGCCCGGGGAACCCGGCCTCGGCGGCCAGGGCCAGGATTCGCCCGGCCCGCTCGACGTAGCGGGGGGCGATCACCAGCCGCAGCCCCGGGTGGCGCAGGAGGAGGCGCCGGTACACCGCGAGGACCAGCGGCTCCTCCCCCTCGTGCGTCGACCCGGCCATGAAGACCGGGCCGTCGCCGGCGAGCCCCATCTCCCGCGCCAGCGCGACCTCCCGCCCCTCGCCGCCGCCCAGCACCAGCGCGTCGAACTTGGTGTTGCCGGTGACCCAGACCCGGTCCGGCGCCGCCCCCAGCTTCAGGGCGCGCTCCGCCTCCTCGTCGGCGCGCATGAGGAAGCAGTCGATGGAGCGGAGCGGGTTCCCGATGAGCCGGAACAGGCTCCGGTACCGCCCGACCTTGTCGGGCGAGAAGCGCCCGTTGGTGAGCGCGATCCGGGCGCCCGCGGCGTGCGCGGCGTGGATCAGGTTCGGCCAGATCTCGGTGTACTCGAGGACCAGCAGGTCCGGGCGGAGCGCCCGGACCGCCCGGCGGGTGGCGCCCGGCAGATCGTAGGGGGCGTAGACGACGAGGTCCGCCTCGACGAGCTTGGTCCGCGCCATCGCCAGCCCGCTGTTGGTCATCGTGCTCACGATGATCGCGCAGCCGGGGCGGCGCGCCTTCAGCTCCCGCATCATCGGCTGGAGCGACTGGAGGTCCCCGGCGGAGGCCCCGTGGAGCCAGACCCGCGGGCTCCCGTCCGGCGCCGCGAGCCCGCGCCCGAAGAACCCGAGCCGCTGCCCGATCCCGTCGCGGAGCTTGGGGTGCGTGAGCAGCACCGGCAGGCCGAGGAGGAAGAGCGCGTAGCTCGCGAGGACGTAGAGGAGGTGCACCGGCGCGCTCTCTTACCCGATGTCCGCGGGCGGGTGAAGGCCGCCGGTCACGCGCCGCCGGGGACCGGCTCGCCCGGCGGCGGCGCCTCGCGCCGGCCCCCCTCCGCGATCCGGTGGAGCCGGGCGTACTCGCCGCCACGGGCCAGGAGCTCCTCGTGGCGGCCGGCCTCGGCGACCCGCCCGTGGGACAGGACGACGATCCGGTCGGCGCCGCGGATGGTCGAGAGCCGGTGGGCGATCACCAGGGTCGTCCGGTGGCCGCCGCCGATCCCCATGAGCCCGTCGAGCGCGCGCTGGACCTCGCGCTCGCTCTCCGCGTCGAGGGCGCTCGTCGCCTCGTCGAGGACGAGGATCGGGGCGTCCTTCAGGAAGGCCCGGGCGATGGCGATCCGCTGCCGCTGGCCGCCCGAGAGCAGGACCCCCCGCTCCCCGACCCGCGTCCCGTACCCCTCCGGCAGGGCGACGATGAAGTCGTGCGCCTGCGCCATCCGCGCGGCCCGCTCCACCTCGGCGTCGGGGACCTCGGGGCGCCCGTAGGCGATGTTGGCGCGGACGGTGTCGTTGAAGAGGATCGTCTCCTGGGTGACGATGGCGATCTGGGCGCGGAGGCTCGCCAGGCTCGCGTCGCGCAGGTCGATCCCGTCGATGGTGATCCGCCCCTCGGTCGGGTCCCAGAAGCGCGGCAGCAGGTTGGCGACGGTGGTCTTGCCTCCCCCCGAGCCCCCGACGAGCGCCACGACCTGGCCCTTGCGGATCTCGAGGTCGAGCCCGTGCAGCACCGGCCGCTCGCCGTAGGAGAAGCCGACCCCCTCGTACCGGATGGCGCCGGCGAAGGGCGGGAGGGCCTCCCGGCCCGCGTCGGGCACGCTCGTCGGCTCGTCGAGCACCTCCAGGATCCGCTCCCCGGCGGCGGCCCCCTGCATGGCCGACTGCCCCACCCGCCCGAGCTGCTTGACCGGCTGGTAGAGCAGCAGGACGGCGGTGACGAAGGAGAAGAAGCGGCCGGCGTCCATCTCGCCGGAGAGGATCTGCCCGCCGATCCAGGAGATGGCGAGCGCCAGCCCCACCGCGGCGATCACCTCCATGAGCGGCGAGGAGAAGGAGCGCACCCGCTGGCCGCGCCGCTCCAGCTTGAGCCAGGTCCGGTTCACCTCGGCGAACCGGGCCGACTCCCACCGCTCCATCCCGTAGGCCTGGACCACCCGCAGGCCGGCGAGGGTCTCCTGGACCGTCTCGGCGATCTTCCCCAGCGTGCTCTGGCTCTGGCTGGTGACCCGCTTGAGCCGCCGCGCGAGCCGGATCACCGGGAGGAGCGTGAGCGGCACCGCGCCGAAGGAGATGAAGGAGAGGCGCCAGTCCAGGTAGAAGCAGTTGGCCAGCATCACCACCACGCCGAGGCCGTCGCGGACGTAGACGGTGACGGCGTTGGTGAGCGCCGACTCGACGTACTGGACGTCGCTCGAGAAGCGGCTCATCAGGTCGCCGGAGTGGCGCCGGGTGAAGTAGCCGGGGGAGAGGGTGAGGAGGTGATCGAAGAGGGAGCGGCGCAGGTCGGCCACCACCCGCTGCGAGAGCACGCCCATGAGGTAGGACTGGCCGAACTGGGCGACCCCCTTCACCAGGGCCACCGCCACCATCACCACCGGGAGGAGCGCCAGGATGCGCCCGCGATCGACGCGCGCCAGCCAGCCCTGGAACCCCGCGCCGTCGGGGAGGAAGCGGGCCAGGGGGGCGACCGCGCTCGGCTTCCCGGTGAAGAGGAACTCGAGGAGCGGCCCGAGCAGGTTGACGTAGGCGGCGTTGGCGACCGCCAGCACCACCATGCAGCCGAAGGCGGCGGCGAACCGCCAGCGGTAGGGGGCGACGAAGCGGAGGAGGCGGAGGAAGGCCGTCACGGGGGGCGCATCCTACACCGCCGCGCCGCCGGTCACCGCTCCTCCTCGATCCCCCGCACCTTCCCCTCGGCGCGGCGGCGCTCGATGATCTTCTGGGCGATCTGGGGGGGGACCGCCTCGTGGTGGGACGGCGCCATGGTGAAGGTGCCGATCCCCTGGGTGAGGGACCGGAGGTCGGCGTCGTAGGTCATCGCCTCGGCGTGGGGGCAGGCGGCGCGGATCACCACCCCGCGCGCCGCCGGCTCCATCCCCTGGACCCGGGCCCGGCGGCCGTTCAGGTCGCCGAGGACCGCGCCGACGTACTCCTCGGGCACCCGGATCTCGAGCTGCATGAACGGCTCGAGGAGGATGGGCCGCGCCTCCTGCATCGCCTTCTTGAAGGCCATCGAGCCGGCCACCTGGAAGGCCATGTCCGAGCTGTCGACGTCGTGGTAGCTCCCGAAGACGAGGGTGGCCTTGAAGTCGACCACCGGGTAGCCGGCGAGCGGGCCGGAGGCGAGCGCCCCGCGGATGCCCTTCTCCACCGAGGGGATGAACTGCCGCGGGACCACCCCGCCGACGATCCCGTCCTCGAAGACGAAGCCCGCGCCCCGGGGGAGCGGCGCCAGCTCCACGTGCGCGTCGCCGTACTGGCCGTGGCCGCCCGTCTGGCGGCGGTACTTCCCCTGCGCCTTGGCCGCGGCGGTGACCGTCTCGAGGTAGGCCGGGCTCGGCAGCGCCAGGGTGATGTCGACGCCGTGCTTCCGCTTCACCCGCTCGACCGTCACCTCGATGTGCGCCTGCCCCATCCCCTGGAGGAGCAGCTCCCCCTCGGCCGACCGGCTGAGCCCGAGCGAGGGATCCTCCTCCACCAGCCGCGCCAGCGCCGCCGCGGCCTTGTCGTCGCCGCCGCGCGCGTGGACGGCGTAGGCGACCGGCCGGGTGTGCTGGCGGAAGGGCGGGAGCAGGACCGGCGCCTCGCCGTCGCACAGGGTGTCGCCGGTGTGCGCGTCCTTGAGCTTGGCGAGGACGACGAACTCCCCCGGCCCCGCCGCCGCCACCTCGGCCTGCTGCGCGCCGTCGGTCCGGAAGAAGTGCGTCACCCGCTCCTCGCTGCGGGTCCGGGGGTTGACCAGCACGGCGTCGGGGCGGAGCGTGCCCGCGACCACCCGCAGGGTGTCCACCCGCCCGGTGAAGTGGTCGATGGTGGTCTTGAAGACCTGCGCGACGAAGGGGGCGTCGGCGCCGCCGGGGCGCGAGACCGGCTGCCCGGCGAGGTCGGTGCCCACCACCGGGCGCGCCTCGGCCGCCGGGAAGAGCAGGACCGCGAGATCGAGCAGCTCGCGGAGGCCGATCCCCGCCTTGGCCGCCGTGAGGGCCACCGGCAGGAAGCGCCGGGCGCGAGCGCCGGCCGCGAGCCCCCGCGCGACCTCCTCGTCGGTGAGCGGCGCGCCCTCGAGGTACTTGCCGAGGAGCTCGTCGTCGGCCTCGGCGGCCGCCTCCACCAGCGCGACCCGGAGCCGGTCCACCTCCCCGGCGAGCTCGGCGGGCACCTCGGCGTCGACGAACCTCCCGAAGCCCCGCGGATCGACCAGGTGCGCCCGCCGGGAGAGGAGATCCACCAGCCCGCGGCACCCCGGGCCGCTGCCGATGGGGAGCTGCAGGGGCACCGGCTTCACCCCGAGCGACCGCTCGACGTCGGCGAGCGTCCGCTGGAAGTCGGCCTGCTCGTGATCGAGCCGGGTCACCACCCCCACCGCGGGGAGCTCCGCCGCCGCGAGGGCGTCGTAGGCCCGCTCGGCCCGGTTGTGGCAGCCGTCGGCGGCCGAGATCGCCAGGAGGGCGCCGTCGGTGACCTGGAGCGCCCACTCGACCTCGGTCAGGAAGGCGGCGAAGCCCGGGCAGTCGAGGACGTGGAAGCCCCGCCCCCCCTCTTCGAAGCTCTCCGGGTGGAGGGAGAGGCTGAAGTTCCGCTTCTTCTCCTCCGGCTCCGCGTCGAGCCGGGAGGAGGAGCCGACCGGGCTCGCGTGGCGAGGATCGGCGACGCGGAGGAGCGCCTCGACGAGGGCGGTCTTGCCGGCGCCGTCCCCCCCGAGCATCGAGAAGGTGCGGGTCACGCGGGGGGTGGGCATGCGGGTCGTCGCCTCCTGCCCGGGCGCGGGTCGCCGCGCCGGGCGCGCTGCGTCGGCCCGATTCTACTTGAGCTCGGGGAAGTCGTCCTGCCAGAACTCGAGCGGCCCGGGCGTGGCCGGCGTCCCGCGCTGCTGCTCGCGCCGCCGCAGCTCGACGCGCCGGATCTTCCCGGAGACGGTCTTGGGGAGGTCGGAGAACTCGATCCGCCGGACGCGGAGGTACGGGGCCAGGCGACGGCGAAGGAACCGGAAGATCTCGCGCGCCAGGTCGCGGGTCGGCTCCCGGCCCGGCTTCAGGATGATGAACGCCTTCGGCACCACCCCCCGGACCGCGTCCGGGCTCGGGACCACCGCCGCCTCGGCGACCGCCTCGTGCTCGATGAGCGCGCTCTCCAGCTCGAAGGGGGAGATCCGGTAATCGGAGCTCTTGAAGACGTCGTCGGCGCGCCCGACGTAGGTCACGTACCCCTCGGCGTCGCGGGTGGCGACGTCGCCCGTGTGGTAGTGGTCGTGCCGGGTCGCGAACTCGAAGAGGCGGGGATCGCCCTCGTACCCGGCCATGAGGCTGGCCGGCCGATCGGCCAGGGCGATGCAGATCTCCCCCTCCTCCGCCGGCCTCCCCTCCTCGTCGAGCAGCGCGATCCGGTACCCGGGGAGCGGCCGCCCCATCGATCCGGGCTTCAGCTTCTGGCCGGGGGTGTTGCCGATCTGGGCGGTGGTCTCGGTCTGCCCGTACCCGTCGCGGATGGTGAGCCCCCACGCCTGCCGGACCTTCTCGATCACCTCCGGGTTGAGGGGCTCGCCGGCGCTGAGGGCCTCGCGCAGCCCCACCGGGAAGGCCCGGAGGTCCTCGAGCACCAGCATCCGCCAGACCGTCGGCGGCGCGCAGAGCGTCGTCACCCGGTGCCGGGCGACGAGCTCGAGCGTCCGCGGCGGCTGGAACCGGGCGTAGTTGTGGACGAAGACGGTGGCGCCGGCGTTGAACGGCGCGAAGAAGTTCGACCAGGCGTGCTTCGCCCACCCCGGCGAGGAGACGTTCATGTGGACGTCCCCCGGCTTCAGGCCGAGCCAGTACATGGTCGAGAGGTGGCCGACCGGGTAGCTCCGCTGGGTGTGGACCACCAGCTTCGGCTTCGCGGTCGTGCCGCTGGTGAAGTAGAGGAGGATGGGATCCGAGGCCAGCGTCTCCCCGTGGGGCAGGAAGACCGAGGCCTCCTCGTAGGCCAGCTCGAACGGGGTCCACCCGGGCACCTGCTCCCCGACGACGTGCCGGCGGAACGCGCCGGAGAGCCCGCGGAACTTCTCGGTGCCAGCGGTGTCGGTGACGACGTGGCCCACCCGGCCGCGCTCGATCCGGTCGGCCATGTCCTCGGGGGTGAGCATCGACGTCGCCGGGATCACCGCCGCGCCGAGCTTCATGGCCGCGAGCATGATCTCCCAGATCTGCACGCAGTTCGGGAGGACCATCAGGATCCGGTCGCCCCGCTCCACCCCGTGGCGCCGGAAGTAGGTCGCGACGCGGTTCGAGCGCTCGGCGAGCTCCGCGTAGGAGAGCCGGACCTCGGCGCCGTACTCCTCCACGATGTGCAGCGCGGTCTGCCCGTTCCCGTCGGCGAGGATGTCGAACCAGTCGAGCGCCCAGTTGAAGCGGTCGAGCTGGGGCCAGCGGAAGCCGGAGGTGGCGGCCTCCCAGTCGCTCCGGTGCTCGAGGAGGAAGTCGCGGGCCCTGCGGAAGACCTCGGTCGAGGACATGGTCGGCCTCCATCCCGCGCCGGAGCCCGGCGCGGCCGTCTCGGTGGGTGAAGGGCCATTCTGACAGCGGGCGCGGCTGGTGCGCGCGCCGCGGCGAGTCACAGTTGGGTGTGGAGCAGCCCCCCCAGCCCGGGGAGCCCCTCCGACAGACCGTCCATGACGAACTGGATGGCGATCGCCACCAGGAGCAGGCCGGCGGCGCGCTCCAGGATCGACAGGCCGGCGCGCCCGAGGACGCGCTCGGTCCTCGCCGCCCCCGCCAGGATCAGGTAGGCCGCGACGCAGGTGATCGCGATCGCCCCCAGGACCGGGAGGGCGCGCCACCAGGGACCCGCCCGGGCCCGCGCCATGAGGACGATGCTCGTCGCGATCGATCCCGGCCCGGCGAGGAGCGGCATGGCGAGCGGGACGATCGCCGGATCCTCCTGATCGGCCCCGGCCTCGACCTCCTTGTCGGTGATCCGGGCCCGCGACGGCTGGGTCCGGATCATGTCGAGGGCGAGGATGAGGAGCACCACGCCGCCGGCCACCTTGAACGCCGGGAGGCCGATGCCGAGGAGCCGGAAGATCCAGGCGCCGGCGAGCGCGAAGACCGCGAGGACCAGCGCCGCGGTCACCGAGGCACGGAGCGCGGTCTCCCGCCGCTCCGCGGCCGACCGCCCGCGGGTCATCGCCAGGAAGAACGGCGCCGCCGAGATCGGGTCCACGACGAAGAAGATGGTCGGGACGGCGACCAGCGAGAGGCTGACGACCTCGGAGAGCATCCGGCCGGCAGGTTACCAGCCGGAGCGCCGGATCGACCAGACCTTCCGGATCGCCTCGAGCACGATCCGCCGGGACATCTTGGAGCGGCCCACGCGCCGGTCGGCGAACAGGATCGGGAGCTCGACCACCCGGAACCCCCGGCGCACCGCGCGATAGGTGAGCTCGATCTGGAAGGCGTAGCCGGAGCACTCCACCGACCCGAGGTCGCACCGCTCGAGCACCTCCCGGCGGAAGCACTTGAAGCCCCCGGTCAGGTCGCGGATCCCCAGGCCGAGGAGGGTCCGCGCGTAGAGGCTCCCGGCGCGGGAGATGAGCTTGCGCCCGAGCCCCCAGTTGATCGTCCCGCCGCCCGGGACGTAGCGGGAGCCGAGGACCAGGTCGGCCTCCGCCGCGGCAGCGAGGATCGCCGGGAGGTGGCGGGGATCGTGGGAGAAGTCGCAGTCCATCTCCAGGACGAGCCCGTACTCCCGGGCGAGGGCCCAGGCGAAGCCAGCCAGGTAGGCGCGGCCGAGCCCCTCCTTCCCGGCCCGGTGGAGGACGTGGACCCTCGGCTCGCCCGCCGCGATGGCGTCGGCGATCCGGCCGGTGCCGTCGGGCGAGGCGTCGTCGATGACCAGGACGTCGACCGCCGGCGCCGCGGCCAGCACCGCGGCGATCATCGGGCCGACGTTCTCCGCCTCGTCGTAGGTCGGGAGGCAGACGAGCGCCTTGCGCGGCGGGGTCATCCGAGCACCAGGGCGAGCTCCTCGGCGACCCGCTGCGGCGCTCCCGGGGGGCCGAGCGCGTCGCGCACCTCGCGCAGCCCGGAGAGCTGCGCCTCCCGCGCCGGGCCGGGGCCGAGCACCGCCTCGAGCTCCGCGGCCATCCGGGCCGGGGTGGCGTCGCCCTGGAGGAGCTCGGGGACGACGCCGCGGCCGGCGAGGAGGTTGACGAGCGAGACGTGGACCAGCTTGACGAGGAGCCTGGCGACGATCCAGCTGAGCCAGGAGAGCTTGTAGACCACCACCATCGGCCGGAGCATGAGGCCGGCCTCGAGCGTCGAGGTGCCGCTCTTCACCAGCGCCCCGTCGCTCGCCCCGACCGCGAGATCGGCCCGCGCCTCGACGAGCCGGACGTCGAGCCCCGCGTGCGCGGCGACGTAGGGCGCGAGCTGGTCCCGGCGGAGGGTCGGCGCGACGGGGACGACGAACTGGACGTCGGGGTGGCGCACGCGGAGGACCTCGGCTGCCTCGAGCATGGGGGGGAAGATGCGCGCCAGCTCGGTGACGCGGCTCCCGGGGACGAGTGCGACCGTGGTGCGGGCGGGATCGAGCCCGAGCTCCACGCGGTACCCCGCCGCCGGGCCCGGCGCCGGGCGGTCGGCGAGGGGGTGGCCGACGAAGCGCGCCGGGACACCGGTCCCCTCGTAGAAGCGCTCCTCGAAGGGGAGGATGCAGAGCATCCGGTCGACGACCTGCGCGATCTTCCGCGCCCGCCCGGGCCGCCACGCCCAGACGGTCGGCGAGATGTAGTAGACCACCTTCACCCCCAGCCGCCGGAGCCGCCGGGCGAGCCGGAGGTTGAAGTCGGGGAGGTCGACGAGGAGCGCCGCTCGCGGGCGCCGGCGCTCCGCCTCCCGCCCGAGATCGCGCAGGATGCCGAGGATGCGGGGAAGGCGCGGGATCACCTCGGCGAGCCCCATGACCGAGATCGCCTCGGCGGGGTGGAGCGCCTCGAGGCCGGCGGCCCGCAGGAGCGGCCCGCCGACGCCGAAGGCGTGGATCCCGGGGCGCAGCGCCCGCAGCGCCTCGAGCGCCCGCGCCGCGTGGAGGTCGGCGCTCGCCTCCCCGGCGACGATCAGCAGTTCCTCGGCCACGGAGCCTTCTAGCACGGTCCGCGCGGCGCGCGGCGCGCGGCGCCGGCAGCCGATCAGCGGGCGCAGCCCTCCATGCAGCGGACCAGCCCCTCCAGGCTCGGCTCGACGAGGCGGTAGAGGGCGAAGCCGCTCTCCCGCTCGGCCGCGACCAGCCCGTGATCGCGGAGGATCTTGAGCTGCTGCGAGACGATCGGCTGGCCGGCGCCGAGCCGCGACGCGAGGGAGGTGACGTGCGCCTCCCCCTCGAGGAGCAGGGCGATGATCCGGAGGCGGAGCGGGTGCGCCACCACCTTCAGCACCCCGGCGGCAGTGGCCGCGCGCGCCGGATCCGCGCCGAAGGGCGGCCGGACCGGGGCCGCGACCCCGCGCGGCGGCCCGATCCCGACCGGCCGGTCACCGCGCCCGAGGAGCCGGTGGCGCGCGAGCGGCGCGACCGCTCCCCGGGACCTGCCCTCGCTCGATGCCACCATGCCGCCTCCTCCCGCGTCGCGACCCGCGGGACCGGTCATCCGCTCGCCCCGCTGGCGGCTCGGTCCCCGCCGGGACCGGGCCAGAGATCGGTCCCGGCGACGGCGATCATCGGGCTGATCGAGCCGGGAGGAAAGGCCAACGGTTCGAACCATTTGCCCGTGATTCCGGGCGAAACGGTTGCAGGGCAACCGCCGCAAGAGCTGCGCGGCCGGAGCGGGCGGCTTGCTCGAAATCAACCGCCAGTGACATATCGCCGCAGCCTGCTGGGCAGGCGGCGGGGGAGCGGGCGCGCCGCCTTCGCCGGCCCTACTTCTTGGAGCCGCTGGTGCTCAGGCCGAAGAGCCGGTAGGCCGGGCAGAACCCGAAGATCCCGGTGGCGAGCGGCACGAGGCCGATCAGGCCAAACGGGCTCTGCGGGCCGATGACGGTGAGCGAAAGGATCGCGAGGCCGACCACCACCCGGATCACGCGATCGGCCGACCCCTCGTTGATGAGGCTGTTCATGGTCAATCCTCCTGTGCCCTGGATGATACTCCCGGCGACCAAAGGGTTCACGATTCGGCGGACCCCTCCGCCGAATCCACGGTGAGTCGACGCGGCTCCGACCGGTGGTCGCCGGTTCGCCGACGGACTAGAACCTTCGCGCACCGCTCCCCCACAGCCCCCCACCCCCGCCCGCCATGAACACGCTCCCCGACGACGCCACGCCCCCGCCCGCGCCCCCGCCGCCGGATCGCGATCCCGTCTGCGGGATGGAGGTCGATCGGGAGCACCCCCGCGGCGGCCTCGTCCAGCGGGGCCGGGTCACCTTCCGCTTCTGCGGCGAGCGCTGCCGGGAGCGCTTCCTGGAGGAGCCGGCGCGCTACCTCGCGATCGACCCGGTCTGCGGGATGGAGGTGAACCCGCGGGCCCCGAAGGGCGGCGAGTGGGCCCACCAGGGGCGCACCTTCTTCTTCTGCAACCCGAGGTGTCGCGCCCGCTTCGGCGCCGACCCGGAGCCCTTCCTGGCCCGCCTCGCCCCCTCCGGCGTCCCCGCGCCCCCGGCGCCCCCCTCCCCGCTCCAGGTCCCGCCCGGCGCCGAGGTGATCTGGGTCTGCCCGATGTGCCCCGAGGTCCGCGAGCCGCGGCCGGTCCCCTGCCCGAGCTGCGGCATGGCCCTCGAGCCGCTCGCCGTGGGCGGGATGCCGAGCGCCGAGGAGCCGGCCAACCCGGAGCTGGAGAACATGAGCCGCCGGCTCCGCTGGGGGCTCGCGCCGACGGCGGCGCTCCTCGCGCTCGCCATGGGGGACATGGCCTCCGGGATGGCGGTGCGCCACGCCCTGGGCGGCTTCCGACCCTTCGCCCTCGCGCAGCTCGCGCTCGCGGCCCCGGTCGTCCTCTGGGGCGGCCTGCCGTTCTTCGAGCGCGCCTGGCTCTCGCTGCGGACCCGGAAGCTCAACATGTTCACGCTGATCGGGATCGGCACCGGCGCGGCCTTCCTCTTCAGCGCGGCGGCGACCCTCCTGCCGGCCGACCTCTTCCCGGCGGAGTTCCTCGAGCACGGCGCGCCCCCGATCTACTTCGAGTCGGCCGCGGTGATCGTCGAGCTGGTCTGCCTCGGGCAGGTCCTCGAGCTGCGCGCCCGGGGGAAGGTCTCCGGGGCGATCCGCGCCCTCCTCGCGCTCGCGCCGCGCACCGCGCGGCGCCTCGGGCCGGACGGCGCCGAGGCCGACGTCGAGATCGCCGCGGTCGGGGTCGGCGACCTCCTCCGCGTCCGCCCCGGCGAGAAGATCCCGGTCGACGGGGTGGTGGTCTCCGGGGCGTCCTCGGTGGACGAGTCGATGGTGAGCGGCGAGCCGATCCCGGTCGAGAAGGGGCCGGGGGATCCGCTCACCGGCGCCACCACCAACGGGACCGGGGCGATGGTCATGCGCGCCGAGCGCGTCGGGGCCGAGACCCTCCTCTCCCGGATCGTCCAGATGGTGATGACCGCGCAGCGGAGCCGGGCGCCGATCCAGCGGCTCGCCGACGTCGTCGCCGGGTGGTTCGTCCCCGCGGTCGTCGCCGCGGCGCTGGTCGCCTTCGCGCTCTGGGCGACGCTCGGGCCCGAGCCGCGGCTGGCCCACGGCCTGATGGCGGCGGTGGCGGTCCTGATCATCGCCTGCCCCTGCGCCCTCGGCCTCGCGACCCCGATGGCGATCATGGTGGGGACCGGGCGCGGCGCCGCCGCGGGCGTCCTGGTCAAGAGCGCCGAGGCGCTGGAGCGCCTCGAGCGCGTGAGCGTCCTCCTCGTCGACAAGACCGGCACCCTCACCGCCGGCCGCCCGGTCCTGGAGCGGGTGGTGGCCCTGGCGCCCCTCACCGAGCCCGAGCTCCTCCGGCTCGGGGCGACGCTCGAGCGCGGCTCCGAGCACCCCCTCGCCGCGGCGGTGACGGGCGCCGCCGCCGCGAGGGGCCTCCGCCTCGGGGAGGCGACCGGGTTCGCCGCGCTCCCTGGCCGGGGGGTCACCGGCCGGGTCGAGGGCCGGGCGGTCGTGCTCGGCACCGCCGCGCTCCTGGGCGAGCTGGGGATCGACCCCGCGCCGCTCGCCGCGGAGGCCGAGGCGGCGCGCCGGGGCGGCGCCACCGCCCT
>JAJXSQ010000017.1 GCA_021784495.1 Myxococcales bacterium
GGACCGCTCGCCGCCGGGGGGGCGATCGGCGTGGAGCCCGGAGGCCGGTGGGCCGCCGGCCCGCGCGCGCCCAGGGCGGCGGTCCCGATCGCCAGGAAGGCGATCGCCATGCTCGCGGCCAGCGCGAGCGGACCGAGCCTGCGCCGGCGCCGCCGCCGGGCGGGAGTCGGCTCGGGCGCGCCGATGGCCCGATCGACCCCGGCCGGCGCGAGCGATCCGCTCGGGCCGCGCTCCCTCCCGGCGCCGGGGCTCGCCGCCGCCTCCGGCCTCCCGGCCTCCTCCGGGCCGGGGTGGACGTCCGACCAGTCGTCCTCGAGGGCGAGCTGCCTGCCGAGCTCCGCGAGGGACGCCGACTCCTCCGGCGGCGAACCGCCGGCGGTCCCCGGCCACCCTCCGACGCCGACCGGCGCTCCCGCCGCGGTGGCGCGCGCCTCGAGGCGGTGGATCGCCTCGACCAGGAAGGGCTGGTAGGCGGCCCGCATGTTGGCGGGCGGATCCGGGAGATCGTGGAGAGCTCGAGCCGCGGCCGAGCCCTCCTCGACCAGGCGGAAGGCGGCGGCGGGGCCGGCCATGCCGGCGTAGGAGGCGTGGAAGATCTCGCCCCGGTCGAGGCAGAGGAGCCCTTCGCCCGAGGGTCCGGTCAACCGGAGGGCGCAGCGGCGCCGCGCGACGCCGGCGACGTGGATCTGGTCGAGGAGCGCCTCGATCGGTTCGGTCGACATCATGAGCGTGATCTCCTCCCCCGGCCCGGGCTCGCGCCCCGTCGGGACCCGGCGCGGCGGGCCCGCACCATCGCCGCGGCAGGTCACGGCCGGGCGACGGCCAGGACTCCCCGAGGTGAACTCTCGCCCCCGGAGGGCCGTCACCGAACCGCCACGGATTCGTTTCCCAAGTGCTCCCGCCTCCACGCCGGCCGGCTGGTACTCCGTCGTCACCACGAACCGGAGGAACCCGAGCATGCTCAAGACCGTGATCGCCGGCGCCCTGATGGCCGCCGGACTCGCCGCCGCCGGCGAGCCCGTCCTCGTCACCGGGGCCGGCGCGACCTTCCCCTTCCCGCTCTACTCGCGCTGGTTCGCCGACTACGACAAGGTCCGCCCCGACGTCCGCTTCAACTACCAGTCGATCGGGTCGGGCGGCGGCATCCAGCAGATCACGGCCGGGACGGTCGACTTCGGGGCCTCCGACGCGCCCCTCACCGACGAGCAGCTCGGGCGCATCCCCGACGTGGTCCACGTCCCGACGGTCCTGGGCGCGGTGGTCCTGACCTACAACGCGCCCATGCCGTCGCTCCGGCTCACCCCGGAGATCGTCGCCGGCATCTACCTCGGCCGCATCGCGCGCTGGGACGACGCCGCCATCGCCGCCGCGAACCCCGGGGTGGCGCTCCCCGCCGAGGACATCGCGGTCGTCCACCGCTCCGACGGCTCGGGGACGACCAACATCTTCACCAACTACCTGTCGAAGGTCTCCCCGGAGTGGAAGGAGAAGGTCGGCTTCGCCACCAGCGTCCGCTGGCCGACCGGGCTCGGCGGGAAGGGGAACGAGGGGGTCACCGGCCTGGTGAAGCAGACCCCGGGCGCGATCGGCTACGTCGAGCTCGCCTACGCCAAGCAGAACGGCCTCCCCATGGCCGCCCTGCGGAACCACGACGGCCGCTTCGTCGCGCCGACCATCGCCAGCACGTCGGAGGCCGCCGCCGGCGTCGAGATGCCCGCCGACTACCGGGTCTCGATCACCGACGCGCGCGGCCCCGGCGCCTACCCGATCGCCTCCTTCACCTACCTCCTCGTCCACCGGGACGCCCGCGATCCGGTCCGCGGGGAGGCGATGATCCGCTTCCTCTGGTGGGCCATCCACCAGGGGCAGGCGGCGGCGGCGCCCCTCGACTACGCGCCCCTGCCGCGCGCCGTCGTGGAGCGGGTCGAGCGGACGCTGCGCGCCCTCACCGTCCAGGGCCGGCCGGTCTCCCTTGCGCCCGCTCGCTGAGAGCCCGGTGGCGGCCTCGCTGGCCCGCCTGCCCACCGCGGCGCCGTCCCCCCGGCGCTCGCGGCGGGCGGGAGACCGGCTCTGGAGCGTCGGGCTGGTCGCCGCGGGCGGCGCCATCCTCCTCGTCGCCGGGCTGGTGATCCTGGTCCTCGGCCGCGCGGCGGCGCCGGCCTTCCACGCGCTCGGGGTCGGCCGCTTCCTCGCCGGGCAGGACTGGGACCCGGTCTCCGGGGCCTTCGGCGCCCTCCCCTTCATCTACGGGACGCTGGTGACCAGCGCGGTCGCCATCCTCGTCGCGCTGCCGGTCGCGGTCGGGCTCTCGCTCTTCCTCGCCGAGATGGGCCCCCCGCGGCTCCGGCCGCCCGTCGCCTTCGCCATCGAGACCCTCGCCTCGATCCCGAGCGTCATCTACGGCCTCTGGGGGCTCTTCGTCCTCGTGCCCTGGGTGCGGACGACGGTCGAGCCGCTCCTCGGCCGCCTCCTCGGGTGGCTCCCCCTCTTCACCGGCCCGCGCATCGGGCTCGGCTACCTCTCGGCCGGCCTCATCCTGGCGGTCATGATCCTGCCGACCATCGCCGCGGTCACCCAGGAGGTCCTGCGCTCCATCCCCCCCGCGCTGAAGGAGGGGGCGCTCGCCCTCGGCGCGACCCGCTGGGAGATGATCCGGATCGCGGTCCTGCCGACCGCCCGGGCCGGGATCCTCGGCGCGACGCTCCTCGGGCTCGGCCGGGCCCTCGGCGAGACGATGGCCGTCACCATGGTGATCGGCAACGCGCCGGAGATCCACGCCTCCCTCTTCGCCGCCGGCTACTCCCTCCCCGCGGTCATCGCCAACGAGTTCGCGGAGGCCACCAGCCCGCTCCACCTGAGCGCCCTCGCCGCCCTGGCGCTCGTCCTCCTCGGGGTGACCCTGGTGCTGAACTCGGCGGCGCGCGTCCTCGTCCTGCTCACCAGCCGGCGCCTGGGGGAGGCGTCGTGAGGCTGCGCCGCCGCCTCGCCGACCTCGCCATGACCGGGCTGTGCGCCCTCGCGGTCGGGGTGGCCCTCGTCCCCCTCGCCTCGCTCCTCTGGCTCGTCGTCTCGCGCGGGCTGCCGGGGCTCACCCCGGCCTTCCTCCTGGGGCGGCCGGCGCCGGTCGGGGATCCGGGCGGCGGCGTCGGCAACGGGATCGTCGGCACCTTCCTCATGGTCGGGCTGGCGTCGCTCCTGGCGGTGCCGATCGGGGTCGGCGCCGGGATCTTCCTCGCCGAGGAGGGGGACGGCCCGCTCGGCCGGGCGATCCGCTTCGTCGCCGAGGTGCTCGCCTGCGTCCCCTCGATCGTGCTCGGCATCGTCGCCTACGCGGTGGTGGTGATCCCCATGGGCCACTTCTCGGCGATCGCGGGGGCGGTCGCCATGGCGCTCCTGATGGTGCCGCCGCTCGCCCGCGCCACCGAGGAGTTCGTGCGGCTCGTCCCCGGGACGCTCCGCGAGGCCTCGCTCGCCCTCGGCGTCCCGGCCTGGCGCACCAGCCTCCGCGTGGTGGTCCGGACGGCGCTCGGCGGCATCACCACCGCGATGCTCCTGGCGGTGGCCCGCGCCGCCGGCGAGACGGCCCCCCTCCTCTTCACCTCGCTCAACAACCAGTACTGGAACCTGCGGCCGGACCTCCCGACCGCCTCGCTCACCGTGCAGATCTTCAACTTCGCCATCAGCCCCTACGAGTCGTGGCACGCCCAGGCCTGGTCGGGCGCGCTCGCGCTGCTCCTCCTCGTCGGGGTGCTCAACCTCCTCGCCCGCTTCGCGGCCCGCGATCGCCTCGGGGGAGGCTCCCGGTGAGCGCGGCCCCGCAGGCCTCGCCGACGGCCACGAAGATCTCGGTCGAGCGGCTCGACGCCTGGTACGGCGCGACCCACGCGGTCCGGGGCGTGAGCCTCGAGATCCCGGACCGCGCGGTGACCGCGCTCATCGGCCCGTCCGGGTGCGGGAAGTCGACCTTCCTCCGCTGCCTCAACCGGATGCACGAGCTGCTGCCGAGCGCGCGGGCCGAGGGGCGCGTCCTCCTGGACGGCGAGGACCTCCTCTCGGGCGAGGTCGACCCGGTGGACCTGCGCCGCCGGGTCGGGATGGTCTTCCAGCGCCCCAACCCCTTCCCCACCCTCTCGATCCGCGACAACGTCATCGCCGGCTTCAAGCTGAACGGGATGCGCGGCGGCCGCGCGGAGACGGTGGAGCGCTGCCTCCGGCAGGCGGCGCTCTGGGACGAGGTGAAGGACCGGCTCGGCGCCTCTCCGCTGTCGCTCTCCGGCGGCCAGCAGCAGCGGCTCTGCATCGCCCGGGCGCTCGCCGTCGAGCCGGAGGTCCTGCTCATGGACGAGCCGGCGAGCGCGCTCGACCCGATCGCGACCGCCCGGCTCGAGGAGCTGATCCACGAGCTGAAGGAGCGCTACACCATCGTGCTGGTCACCCACAACCTGCAGCAGGCGGCGCGCACCTCGGACCAGACCGCCTTCTTCTACATGGGCGAGCTGGCCGAGGCGGGCCGGACCGAGCAGATCTTCACCAACCCGCGCGAGCGGCGGACCGAGGACTACGTCACCGGCAAGTTCGGGTGACCGGCGGCGCCCCGCCTAGAAGGGGTAGCGCTCCGCCTCCCCGGTCGCCGAGGCCAGGCGGCGCTTGGCCTCGAGCAGGCCGCTCGCGTCGTACTTGGTGAAGCGCCGGATCCCGCCGAGGAGCAGGGTGAGCGTGTCTCCCTCGGCGACGTAGAAGGCGCCCCGGCGGGCGGCGGTCGCCACCCGCTCCACCGCCCGGAAGGTGTGGACCTTCACCGCCGCCTCCAGCGTGGCGCGGCGCTCCCCGGAGAGGCGCGCGCCGACGTGGGCGGCCCGGAGCACGGCGCTCTCGGCGGCGAAGACCTGGATGGCCACGTCGGCGGCGGCGAGGAGCACCTCCTGCTCGTCCTTGAGCTGGTCGCCGAAGCGCTGGACGGCGGCGCCGGAGAGCACCAGGAAGACCCGCTTCAAATCGGCGAGCGTCCGGCGCTCGGCGGCGAACGGGACCGACGGGTCGAGCTCCTCGAGCGACGGGGAGAGGAGCGCCTCCATCGCCTTCAGGGCCTCGCGCTGGAGCGGGATCTCCCCCTTCTGCGCCCGGCGGAGGATGGTGCCGGGGATGAGCAGGCGGTTGATCTCGTTCGTCCCCTCGAAGATCCGGTTGATCCGCTCGTCGCGGTAGTACTTCTCCGCCGGGTACTCCTGGATGAAGCCGTACCCGCCGTGGATCTGGACCACCTCGTCGACCACGTCCGCCAGGACCTCGCTGCAGAAGACCTTGGCGATCGCGCACTCGATCGCGTACTCCTCGATCCCCGCCTGGTAGGCCTCGTAGTAGCGGGGCGCGTCGGCGGGGATCGTCGAGAGGCGGTCGTCGATCAGCCCGGCGAGCCGGTAGATGAGCGACTCGGCGGCGAAGACGTCGGCGGTGAGATCGGCGAGCTTCTCCCGGATCGCGCCGAAGGTCCCGATGGGCACGCCGAACTGCTTGCGCTGGTTGGCGTAGGCGGCGCCGACGCCGAGGGCGTGCTTGGCCGCGCCGGTGACCGCCGCCCCGAGCTTGAAGCGGCCCACGTTCAGCACGTTGAAGGCGATCTTGTGCCCCTTGCCGATCTCCCCGAGCACGTTCTCGACCGGCACCCGCGCCGACTCGAAGATCACCGAGGTGGTCGAGGAGCCCTTGATGCCGAGCTTCTTCTCCTCGGGGCCGACGGTGACCCCCGGGAAGGTCCGCTCCACGAGGAAGGCGGTGAAGTGCTTGCGGTCGATCTTGGCGAAGACCGTGAACAGGTCGGCGAAGCTCCCGTTGGTGATGAACTGCTTGGTCCCGTCGATGAGGTAGTGGGTCCCGTCCTCGGAGAGGCGGGCCGAGGTCGTGCCGCCCATGGCGTCGCTGCCGGCGCCCGGCTCGGTGAGGCAGTAGGCCGCGACCCACTCGCCGGTGACGATCTTCTCGAGGTACCGCGCCTTCTGGGCGTCGGTCCCGTAGTAGACGAGCGGGAGGGTGCCGATGCCGGTGTGGGCGGCGTAGGAGACCGAGAACGAGCCCCCCTCCGCCATCCGCTCGGCGGCGAGCATGCTGGTGGCCTTGTCGAGCTCCAGCCCGCCGTAGGCGGCCGGCGCGTCGATCATGAGGAGCCCGGCCTCCCCGGCGCGCCGCATGAGCCCGGCGGCGACCCCGGGCTGGTGCGCCTCGAGCGCCGGCTCCGCCGGCAGGACCTCGGTCCGGACGAACTTCTCGGCGGTGGCGGCGATGCCGCGCTGCTCCTCGGTGAAGTCCTCGGGGGCGAAGACCTCGTCGGCCGCCGCCTCGCTGATCAGGAACTCCGCGCCCTTGTACAGTCTCTTGGCCATGTGCTCCTCCGGTGTGGGCATGCTCTGGTGGTGGCGGCCCCTCAGGTCCGCTCGAAGATCGCCGCGGCGCCCATCCCGCCGCCGATGCACATCGACACGGCGCCGTACCGGTCGCCGGTCCGCGCCAGCCGGTGGACGAGGGTGGCGGTGAGCTTCGCGCCGGTGCAGCCGAGCGGGTGGCCGAGGGCGATGGCGCCGCCCGCCGGGTTGACCCGCGCCGGGTCGAGCCGGAGCGCCCGCACGCAGGCGAGCGACTGCGCGGCGAAGGCCTCGTTCAGCTCGATCGACGCGAGGTCCTCCGACCGGAGGCCGGCCCGGGCCAGCGCCGCGGGGATCGCCTCGATGGGGCCGAGCCCCATCACCTCCGGCGCCACGCCCCGGACGGCGTAGGAGACGAACCGGGCGAGCGGCCGCGCGCCGGTCCGCTTCAGGAAGGCCTCGGACACCACCAGGACCGCGGCGGCGCCGTCGGTCATCTGGGACGAGTTCCCGGCGGTCACCGTGCCGTCGAGCTTGAAGGCCGGGCGCAGGCGCGCGAGGCCCTCGGCGGTGGTGTCGCGGCGGACCCCCTCGTCGGCGGAGAAGGTCTCGGTCCGCCGCTGGAGCTTCCCCTTCACCAGCGCCACCGCCTCGACCTCGACCGGCACCAGCTCGTCCGCGAACTCGCCCGCCTCCTGGGCCGCCGCGGCGCGCCGGTGGCTCTCGACGGCGAAGGCGTCCTGGTCGGCGCGCGCGACCTGGTGGCGCTCGGCCACCAGCTCCGCGGTGATCCCCATCGAGGCGTAGGACTCCGGCCAGGTGGCGGCGAGCTCGGGGTTGGCGCTGAACTTGGTGCCGCCCATGGGGACCAGGCTCATGCTCTCGGCCCCGCCGGCGACGATGCAGTCGGCGCCCCCGGCGATGATCCGCTCGGCGGCCGAGGCGATCGACTGGAGCCCCGAGGCGCAGAAGCGGTTCACCGTCTGTCCGGGCACCTGGACCGGCAGGCCGGCGCGCAGCGCCGCGACCCGGCCGAGGTTCATCCCCTGCTCCCCCTCGGGGAAGGCGCAGCCCATGACGACGTCGTCGACGAGGAGCGGGTCGACGCCGGTGCGGGCGACGAGCGCCCGGATGACGGCGGCCGCGAGGTCGTCGGTCCGGACGTCCTTCAGCTTCCCCTTCTTGGCCTTGCCGCCGGGGGTGCGGACCGCGGCGACGAGATAGGCAGCGCTCATGGGTCTCTCCGTGAAGGCGGTGGCGGGTCGGACGGCGCTCAGTTGCGGAGCGGCTTCCCCTTCTTGAGCATGTGCTGGATCCGCTCGAGGGTCTTGCGCTCCCCGCAGAGCGAGAGGAACGCCTCCCGCTCGAGGTCGAGGAACCACTGCTCGGTCACCGGGGTCCCCGCCGGCACGTCGCCGCCGGTGATCACCCGGGCGATCGTGGCGCCGAGCTTCGCCTCGTACTCGGTCACCTGGCCGCCCATCTTCATGTTCCAGAGCTGGGACACGAGGCTCGCGGCGACCCCCCGGCCCGGGGCGCGGAGGTCGGTGGCCGGGGTGACCGGCCGGTGGTTGGCGGCGAGGGCGAGCGCCCGGAGGCGCGCGTCGTGGACGAGCCGGTCCGGGGAGAGGGTGATCCCGTCGCCGTGGCGCAGGAAGCCGAGCGGCCCGAGCTCGGCGGCGGAGGTGCTGACCCGCGCCGTGGCGATGGTGGTGAAGGCCTTGACGATGAACGGCGTCACGTCGGCCTCGTTCGCCTCCGCGAGGCGGATGGCGCGGAGCGCGAGCTCCTTGGTGCCGCCGCCCGCGGGCAGCAGCCCCACGCCGATCTCGACGAGCCCCATGTACGTCTCGGCCAGCGGGACCATCGCCTCGGCGTGGAGGCAGAACTCGCAGCCGCCGCCGAGCGTCAGGCCGTGCGGCGCCGCCACCACCGGCACCTTGGCGGTCTTGAGCGCCATCGTCGCCCGCTGGAAGGCGGCGACGGTGAGCGCCACTTCGTCGAAGGCGCCCTCGGCGATGGCCATGGCGAGGAGCGCCAGGTTCGCGCCGGCGGAGAAGTTGGCCCCCTGGTTGGCGACGACCAGCGCCTGGCCCTCGGCCTCGGCCCGGCGCACCGCCCGGTGGACCATCGCCAGGGTCTCGGCGCCGATGGCGTTCATCTTGGTGTGGAACTCGAGGCAGAGGACGCCGTCCCCCAGGTCGAGGATCGAGGCGCCGGCGTTGCGCTCGACCACCCCGCCCGCCCGCTCGAGGATGGAGAGGTCGACCTGGCCGGGCGGGACCGGGACGTCGACGAGGCCGCCGCCGGGGAGGGCGCGGTAGCGCCGACGGCCGTCCTCGAAGGCGTAGAAGCGCTCGCAGGCCTCGAGGCCGGCCGGCACCGCCACCCCGTCGGCGGCGGCCCGCCGGACGAACTCCGCGACCCCGATGGCGTCGAGCATCTCGAACGGCCCGAGCTCCCAGTTGAAGCCCCAGCGCATGGCGGCGTCGACGCTCACCACGTCGTCGGCGATCTCCGGGATCCGGCGGAAGGCGTAGAGGAGCGTGTCGCGCAGGTTGCGCCAGGCGAGCTGCGCCGCCGGGTCGGTCGCGGCGAGCACCGCCCGGAGCCGCTTCGCCGGATCGTCCACCCCCTTGGTCGCCTCGACCGACGCGAAGCGCGGGCGCTTCGCCGGCACGTACTCGCCGGTGGCGTGGTCGAGGTAGAGGCTCTCCGGCACCTCTCCCCGGGTCTTCTTGTAGAAGCCCTGCCGCGCCTTGTTCCCGAGGAGCCCCTTGGCGACCATCCGGCTCATGAACTCGGGGAGCCGGAACGTCTCCCGGCTCTCGTCGGCGGGGAGCAGCTCGTGGGAGTTGCGCGCGACGTGCAGGAGGGTGTCGATGCCGACCAGGTCCGCGGTGCGGAAGCAGGCGCTCCGCGGTCGCGCGGTCGCCGGCCCGGAGACCGCGTCGACCTCCTCGACCGTGAGCCCCATCTCCACCATGTGGTGGATGGCGTTGCACATCGCGAAGACGCCGATCCGGTTGGCGACGAAGTTGGGGGTGTCCTTCCCGACGACGATCCCCTTGCCGAGCCGGCGCCGGATGAAGTCCGCCATCCCGGCGACGACGTCGGGCGAGGTCTCGCGCCCGGCGACGATCTCGAGGAGCCGCATGTAGCGCGGCGGGTTGAAGAAGTGGGTGACGAGGAACCGCGAGCGGAGCGGGGCCGGGAGGGCCGCCGCGATCTCGTTCACCGACAGCCCCGAGGTGTTGGTGGAGAGGATCGCGTCGGGCCGGAGGTGGGGGGCCACCTTCTCCCCGAGGAGCACCCGCTTCACCGCGATGTCCTCCACCACCACCTCGACGACCCAGTCGCAGGAGGCGAGGCGCGGGAGGTCGTCCTCGAGGTTGCCGACCTCGATCCGGGCCAGGTCGGCGGCCAGGTACAGGGGCGCGGGCTTGAGCTTCTCGAGGCTGGCGCGCCCGCTCGCGGCGATCCGGTCGCGGACGGGGCGATCCGCGAGGGTGAGGCCGGCCGCCGCCTCCTCGGGGGTCAGCGCACGGGGGACGATGTCGAGGAGGAGCACCTCGAGCCCGGCGTTGGCCAGGTGCGCCGCGATGGTCGCCCCCATCACCCCGGAGCCGAGCACCGCCACGCGATCGATCCGCGGGATCCCCGTTGCGACCCGTTCCGCCGTCGAGCTCATTCACGCCTCCAGGAGTCCATGCGCCAGGCCGATTGACCAGTCAACACGATGCATGTGCAACCATCGGACCAGGCTTTACCATCGCCGCCACGTCTAGATCATCCCTGAATCATTGGCGTTATTCAAGGGCGCAGGGCCCGGTACGCAGCGCCTGCGTTCCGGTGCACCATTTACGAAGCGGCGCCGTTCCGGGGGTGATACGGTTCCGGCGAACGATCCGCAGCTGGCCGAGATCCTGAAAGGACGCGCGTGGCGACCGACCCCGATCCCCGCCCGGTCATCTGGGCCTTCAGCACCTCGCGCCTGCGCCACGTCTTCGAGAGCGTCGCCCCGCTCCTCGCCGACGCCGCCCACGTCCGCGTCTTCGACCAGGGGTTCGAGGACGCGCTCCGGACGACGCGGGAGCTCGTCGCCGGGGGCGAGCGGGTCGACGCCCTCGTCGCCGCGGGGTCGAACGGCGCCTACCTCCGCGATCACGCCGCCCACCCGGTCATCGTGGTGAGCGCCTCGACCCTCGACGCGCTCCAGGCGCTCGTCCAGGCGCGCAAGCTCTCGCCGCGCATCGGGGTGGTCAACTTCCTCCGGGTGGTGACCGGCCTCGAGCAGGCCCGCCAGCTCTTCGGGGACACGGTGATCGAGCAGCGCGCCTACGTCACGCCGGAGGAGGCGCGGGCCCACGTCGACGACCTCGCCGGGCGCGGCGTCGAGGTGATCATCGGCCCCGGGCCGGTCTGCGACCTCGCCGAGAGGGCCGGCCTCGCGGCGGTCCTCCTCTACGGCCAGGACTCGCTCGGCGCCGCCATCCGCCAGGCGGTCGAGATCGCCCGGATCGCCCGCGGCGAGGAGGCCCGGCGCGCCCACCTCCAGCGGATCTTCGACCAGCTCGAGACCGGCCTCCTCGCGGTGGACGAGGAGGAGCGCGTCCTGTCGGCGAACCCCGCCCTGCTGCGGCTCCTGGGGAGGCCCGCCGCCGAGGTGGTCGGCCGCCAGCTCTCGGAGATCGCGCCGGCGCTCGGGCTCGCGCGGGCCCTCGAGAGCGGGCTCTCCGAGCCCGAGGCGGTCGAGCGGATCGGCGGCCGGACGGTCCTCGTCACCCGCTCGCCGGTCCGGGATCGCGGGGTCGTCCGCGGGGCGGTCCTCACCGCGCTCGACGCCGGCACGGTCCAGCGGCAGGACCGCCGCCTCCGGACCCAGCACCGCCCCTCCCGGTTCGAGCCGCGCTACACGCTCGGCGCCATCGTCGGGGACTCCCCGCAGATCGTGGCCGTCCGCGCGCTCGCCGCGCGCTACGCCCGCACCGACGCCACCGTCCTCATCTCGGGCGAGAGCGGCACCGGCAAGGAGATGGTCGCCCAGGGGATCCACGCGGCCAGCCACCGCCGCGACCAGCCCTTCGTCGCCGTCAACTGCGCCGCCTTCCCGGAGGCCCTCCTCGAGGCGGAGCTCTTCGGCCACGAGGAGGGGGCGTTCACCGGCGCCCGCCGCGGGGGCCGCCCGGGCCTCTTCGAGGCGGCCCACCTCGGCACCATCTTCCTCGACGAGATCGGGGACGTCCCGGTGACGCTCCAGACCCGGCTCCTCCGGGTCCTCCAGGAGCGGCAGGTGCTCCGGCTCGGGAGCAACGAGCCGACCCCGGTCGACGTCCGGGTGATCGCCGCCACGCACCTCGACCTCCGCGTCGCGGTCGCCGAGGGGCGCTTCCGGAAGGACCTCTACTACCGGCTCCAGATCCTGCCGCTCCACATCCCGCCGCTGCGGGAGCGGCCCGGGGACGTCGCCGCGGTCGCGCGCGACCTCCTCTCGCGCTCGCTGGCCCGCGACGGCACCCCCCCGGAGCGGCTGGGGGAGCTCGCGCCGCTCCTCGCCCGCCTCGAGGCCTACCCCTGGCCCGGCAACGTCCGGGAGCTGGAGAACGTCCTCGAGCGGCTGGCGCTGCTCCTCGCCGAGGGCGAGCCCGGGCGCGCGATCCCCGCCGAGGAGCTCGGCGCCCTCGTGCCCGGGCCGCCGGGCGGACCGGCGCCCACGACCGGGGGGGAGCGCCCGCGCGCCGGCGATCTCCGGTCGGCGCGGGCCCGGCTCGAGCGGGCGCACGTCGAGCAGGTCCTGGCCGCCTGCGGCGGCAACCTGACGGAGGCGGCCCGGCGGCTCGGCGTCGGCCGCTCGACCGTCTACCGGAAGCTCGCGGACCGCCCCTGACCGGGCGCCTCCTGGATCCGGGCGCGCCGCCCGGCTAAAAGGGACGGGATGGCCTGGCGACCCGCTCCCGTCGCGCGCGCCCTCTCCGGCGCGGCGGCGCTCGCGGTGGCCATGGGGATCGGCCGCTTCGCGTACACCGCGCTCCTCCCCGGGCTGCAGCGCGGCCTCGCCATCGACGACGCGGCCGGCGGCGCCCTCGCCTCGGCGAACCTGGCCGGCTACCTCCTGGGCGCGATCTGGGCGCGCCGCGCCGCGGGCGGACGATCCCGCGCCGCGCTGCTCCGCGCCGGGCTCGCGGCGAGCGTCCTCGCCAGCGGGGCCGTCGTCGGGGCGTCGTCGCTCGCCGCCTGGGGGCTGCTCCGCGTCGCCGCCGGCGTCGCCAGCGGGCTCGTCTTCGTCCTCGTCTCCGCGGCGGTCCTCGACGAGCTGCCGCCGGGGAGCGACGGGCTGGCCGGCCTGCTCTACGCGGGCGTCGGCGGCGGCATCGCCCTCTCCGGCGCCGTGGCCGCCGCCACGCGGGCGGTCGGCTGGCGCGTCCCCTGGGCGATCCTCGCGGCGCTCGCCGCCCTCCTGGCGTTGCCCGGGCTGGCGATGTCACCGTCCAGGGCCGCCCGGCCGGCTCCCGCTCCCGCCCCCGCCCCCGCCGCTCCGGGCGGGCAGGTCTCGATCTCGCGCCTCTCGGTCGCCTACTTCCTCGAGGGGCTCGGCTACATCGTCAGCGGCACGTTCGCCGTGGCCGCGGTCCAGCGGACCCCGGGCCTCGAGCCGCTCGCGCCGTGGGTCTGGGTCGCGGCCGGCCTCGCCGCGGTCCCGTCGGCGATCGCCTGGGGCGCGATCGCGCGCCGGATCGGCGCCGTGGAGTGCCTCGCCGCCGCGCTGGCCCTCCAGGCGGCCGGCATGGCCCTCCCCGCCTTCTCCGCCGGGGCCTGGTCCGCCCTCGCCGGCGCGCTCCTCTTCGGCGGGACGTTCATGGGGATCACCACCGTGACGATCGCCCTCGGCCGGCGCCTCTCCCCGCGCGCCCCCGGGCGGGCCATCGGCACGCTCACCGTCGTCTTCGGCGTCGGCCAGGCGATCGGGCCGGCCCTCGCCGGCCTCCTCGCCCGCGAGACGGGGAGCCCGCGCCCCGCCGTCCTCTGCGCCTCCGCGGCCGTGGCCCTCGGCGCGCTGCTGCTCTGGAGGGGCCGGAGCGCGACGGCGGCGCGCCCGGCCCTCTTCCCGGCCGGCCGGCCGGACCCGTCGGACCCGTAGAACCCGCGACGCGAGGAGCCTCGATGCCTTACGTGAACATCCGCATCACCCGCGAGGGCGCCACCCCGGAGCAGAAGGCCACGCTCATCCGAGGGGTCACCGAGCTCCTGCAGCGGACGCTCGGGAAGAACCCGGCGACCACCGTCGTGATCATCGACGAGGTCGAGACCGACAGCTGGGGGATCGGCGGCGAACCGGTCTCGGCGCGGCGAGCCCGGGGGCTCTGAGCCGGGATGGAGCCCTTCCTCCGATCCCTCTCCCAGGCCTTCACCCGGAACCGGGACGCCGGGCCGAAGGTCGCGGCCGCGGTCGCGGTCCTCCTCGCGCTGCTGCTCGCGCTCCAGGCCGCCGCGGCGCTCCGGGGCCGGCGCTCCCGGCGCGCGCGCCTCCTCGATCTCGCCGCGCTGCACGGCCTCGGACGCGACGACCTGCGCTTCGCCCGCGCGCTCGGCGGTCGCGAGGGCGCCGACCCTCTGGCGCTCCTCACCCACCTCGACCTCTTCGAGCGGGCGACCGCCCGGGCGCTGGCCGAGGACCCCCGCCCCGCCGACCCCTGGGGGCGCGGCGCTCCGGACCTCACCGCCGAGCGGATCGGGCGCCTCCGCCAGGCCGCCGCCTTCGATCGGCTCCCCCCCCACGCGCCGCTCCTCTCCACCCGGGAGCTCCCTCCGGGGACGGCCGTCTCCCTGGACGGCCGCCGGGGCCTCATCAGCGCCCGCGGGGAGCGCGCCTTCGCGCTCGACCTCGACGGGCGCCTC
>JAJXSQ010000357.1 GCA_021784495.1 Myxococcales bacterium
CGATCCAGCTCATCATCGCCAAGCAGCGCCAGGGGCCGCTCGCCACCATCGACATGGTCTTCTTCCGGACCAACACCTTCTTCGCGGAGATGGAGCGGCGGCGCGAGGGGCCCTGAGCGGCGCCGGGAGGCCGCGACCGGCGCGTCGGCGTCGACCTGCCGCAGCGCGAGCGCGCGCTGCTCCTCGGTGAACCTCGCCCGCCGCATCGGCGGTCCCCTCTCCCGCGGGCCTCGGCCGAGCGACGCTCCCGGGTCCTTCCCCGTCCGGTCTTTCGGGGGGTGGGACGCCAGCGCGGGCGCGTGTCATCGTGGATCGACGGTCGGTCGGCGTCTCCGCCGAGGGGGGGGGATGTCGGCGGGTGACGCGCGCCGCCCCGCGGGGGCGGCCTCATGTGACGTCTCCGTGACTCCGGGCGCGGCGGTCCGTCCGGGCTTGCCTCCGTCGCCCGTCCATCGTAGATCCACGATGCATGGCGCCCCACCTGAAGAAGGTCCCGGCCTGCGGCCCCGCGCCCGCGTCGAACGAGGAGCCCGACCTGAGGCCGGTCGAGGGCGCCGGTGCCGACGAGGAGCTGGCGCTGCTCGCCAAGGCGGTCGGCCACCCCGCCCGCGTCCAGATCCTGCGCCTGCTCGTCCGCCGCGAGACGTGCATCTGCGGCGACATCGTCGACGAGCTTCCTCTCGCGCAATCGACCGTGTCCCAGCACCTGAAGGTGCTCAAGGAGGTCGGCCTGATCCGCGGCGAGATCGACGGCCCTCGCGTCGGCTACTGCATCGAGCCCCGCACCCTTCGCCGCCTCAAGTCGCTCATCGGGAGCCTCTAGCTCATGTCCCAGGAAGCCACGCTCGTCGCGCCGGCGCGCGAAGGCCTGACGCGCCGTCTCTCGTTCCTCGATCGCTACCTGACGCTCTGGATCTTCCTCGCCATGGGCGCGGGCGTCGCGCTCGGGTTCCTCGTCCCCGGCGTCGTCCCGGTGCTCGGCCGGATGTCGGTCGGGACGACGTCGATCCCGATCGCGATCGGCCTCATCCTCATGATGTACCCGCCGCTCGCCAAGGTCCGCTACGAGGAGCTGCCGCGGGTGTTCCGGAACGGGAAGGTGCTCGCGCTGTCCCTGGTCCAGAACTGGATCGTGGGCCCGGTCCTCATGTTCGCGCTGGCGGTGATCTTCCTGCGCGACCGCCCCGAGTACATGGTCGGCCTCATCCTGATCGGTCTGGCGCGCTGCATCGCCATGGTGATCGTCTGGAACGACCTGGCGCAGGGCGACACCGAGTACTGCGCCGGGCTCGTCGCGTTCAACTCGATCTTCCAGGTGCTCTTCTTCTCCGTCTACGCCTGGGTCTTCCTCACGGTCCTGCCCCGGTGGTTCGGTCTCGCCGGCGCCGAGGTCCACATCACCATCGGCGAGATCGCGCGGAGCGTCTTCTTCTACCTGGGCGTCCCGTTCCTCGCGGGGGTGGCGAGCCGCTTCGGCCTGCGCGCGCTCAAGGGCGAGGAGTGGTACCGGAAGGTCTTCCTCCCGCGCGTCTCGCCCATCACGCTGGTGGCGCTGCTCTTCACCATCGTGGTGATGTTCTCCCTCAAGGGCGAGACGATCGTGCAGGTGCCGCTCGACGTGGTCCGCATCGCGATCCCGCTGCTCCTCTACTTCGTGGTGATGTTCTTCGTCTCCTTCTTCATGAGCCGGAGGGTCGGGGCGCCGTACGGCCAGACCGCCACGCTCTCGTTCACCGCCGCGTCGAACAACTTCGAGCTGGCCATCGCCGTGGCGGTGGCGACCTTCGGGGTGGCGCACGGCGCGGCGTTCGCGGCGGTGATCGGCCCGCTGGTCGAGGTGCCGGTGCTCATCGGCCTGGTGGCCGTCTCCCTGAAGCTCCGGGGCCGCTTCTTCCCCGGCGAGACGGCGGAACTCGCGGGCGTGAAGAGCTGCGCGGGCAGCTTCCCTTCGCGTCGCGAGGTGAGCCGGTGAGCGAGCCGTCCTGGCGGCGCGAGGCCGAGGAGCTCCGGGAGCTCGCGCCGCGCCACGTCCTGTTCCTCTGCGTCGCCAACTCGGCCCGCAGCCAGATGGCCGAAGGCGTCGCGCGGTCGCTCGCGCCCGCGGGCGTGACGGTCTCGTCGGCGGGCTCGCAGCCGTCGCGCGTGAACCCGCTCGCCATCCGCGCGCTCGACGAGATCGGGATCGACCTCCGCTCGCACACCTCGAAGAGCGTCGACACCCTCTCGCCCACCGGCGTCGACGCGGTGATCACGCTCTGCGCCGAGGAGGTCTGCCCGGTGTTCCTCGGCAAGGCCCATCGGGTGCACTGGGGCCTGCCCGATCCGGCGGGCGCCGGGGGGACGGAGGAGGAGCAGCTCCAGGCCTTCCGGAGCGTCCGCGACGAGCTGCGCCGGCGCCTGGCCGTCGTCTTCGGCCGCTGATCTCGAGCGAGGAGACCGAGCCGTCCGAGGTCCGGGGCCTGGTCGTGAACGCGGTCTTCGAGGCCCGCGGCGACGACCCGGCGGGCACGGCGCTCCGAGCGCTGCCCTGGATCTCCAGGGGCGGATCGCGCGGCCGTTGCCTGCGGTCAATGGTTTCCCCCGGGGGCGGCTCTACCTTCCCCTCTGCAGCCGATCCGCCCGGCACCTCGCCGGCGCCGGCTCCGGGGAGAGACGGTCATGGCCGACACGATCATCGCGGTGAAGGAGGGCGCCGAGCGGGCGAGCGGCGCGCCCGGGACGGAGCCGGCGGCCGCGGCCGACGCCCCCCCCGCGGCGCCCCCCGCTCCCGGGACCGCCGAGGAGGTCCTGGCGATGATGCGCCGCACGATGGGCGCGGTACCGCCGGCGATCGAGAAGTCGGTCGCGGTCGATCCCGGGCTCATCCTCGAGCACGCCCGCTCGCGGGGATTCGCCATGCCGGCGCAGGCGCCGGCCCTCGACGACGCGACCCGCACCCTCGTCTACCTCGCCGCGGCGCTCGCCGGCTCCAGCCCGGCCTGCGTGCGCGCCATGGCGAACAAGGTCGTCCAGCAGGGGATCCCCCGCGCCGCCGTCATCGAGACGCTCCACATCGTCCGGCTCGCCATGGCGACCCGGGTCATCGGCGACGCCGAGCCGGTCTTCGACGCGCTCCTGCGCGGGGCGCCCTGACGCGCCGGCGCCGGGCCGGCGCTCCTCAGCCCGCGGCGCCGTCGAGGTAGCGCTC
>JAJXSQ010000358.1 GCA_021784495.1 Myxococcales bacterium
CCGCCCGCGGCGAGGCGGTGGCGCTGGCGCTGGCCGCGCCGGCGCGCGGGCTGCGGCTCCTGCTCCGCCCGCTGGGGCGGGGGATCGCCGCGCTCGCCGGCGGGCGCGGCCGGTTCACGCTCCCGCCCCCGCCGCTCGACGAGATGGAGCGGGCCCTCGCCGAGTACGCGCGGGCCCGGGGCCAGGGGGCCTCCACCAGCGAGCTCATCCACGCCGTCTTCCAGTTCCGGGAGAAGATCGCCGGCGACGTGATGGTCCCGCGGACCGAGGTGCTGGCGGTGGAGCGCTCGACCCCGGTCCCCGAGATCATCCGCCTCCTCGCCGAGGAGGGCCACTCGCGGGTCCCGGTGTACCGGGAGGACCTCGACCGGATCGAGGGGATCCTCCACGCCCGCGACCTGGTCCCGCTCCTCGCCCACCCCGACCTGATCGTCCTCGGCGACCTGCTCCGGCCGGCCCACTTCGTCCCCTGGGCCAAGCCGATCGAGCAGCTCCTCCGCGAGATGCAGCGGCGCCGGCTCCACATGGCGATCGTGGTGGACGAGCACGGCGGCGTGGCCGGGCTGTGCACCATCGAGGACGTGCTCGAGGAGATCGTCGGGGAGATCCACGACGAGTTCGAGGGGGAGGGGGCCCGGGCGGTGGAGCCGCACCCCGACGGCTCCTTCTCGGTCCTCGGCGCGACCTCCCTCGCCGAGCTCAACCGCGCCACCGGCGCCGGGTTCCCGGAGGGCGGCGGCGTCGAGACCGTCGCCGGGTTCCTCAACGTCCTCGCCGGCGCCATCCCCGCCCGCGGCGACCGGCTCGCCTGGCGGGGCTGGATCTTCACCGTGAGCGACGCCGATCCCCGCCGGGTCACCCGGGCCCGGGTCGCCCCCGTCCGCCGTCCCCCGGCCGAGCCCCGGCCCGTCCCCCGCCCCTGAGAGAGGAGAGCCCCGTGTACGTCATCGCCGTCGTCCGCTACCGCAAGCCGCTCGAGGAGATCCTGAAGGTCGTCGACGCGCACCGCGCCTACCTGCGCGAGCTGAAGGCCCGCGGCACCCTCGTCGCCTCCGGCCCGCTCGAGCCGCGCTTCGGGGGCGCCCTGCTCCTCCGCTTCCCCGACGGGACGCCCGACGCCGCCCTCCTGGCGGTGCGCGACGGCGATCCGTTCGTGCAGGCGGGGCTCGCCCAGTACGAGCTCCTGCCGTGGCTGCCCAACATCGGCCGGGAGGACCTCGACCGCGCCTGAGGCCGGCCGCCGCCGGCGGGCCCGGGCCGGCGGGGGCCGCGCCCCGGTGTATCCTCCGCCCGCCATGTCCGAGCCCGAGCGCGCCGCCCCGCCCACCGCCTACCGCTGGCTCGTCCTCCTGGCCTGCAGCCTGGGGGTGTTCGGGAACTACTACGTCTTCGACGCGCTCTACCCGGTCACCCCCCTCCTCCAGCGCGCCTTCGCGATCACCGGCGAGCAGATCGGGCTCCTCGACACCTCCTACAACGCCGCCGCCCTCCTCACGCTGATCGCCGGCGGGGTGCTGATCGACCGGATCGGGGTGGCCACGGCGGCCGTCCTGTTCGGCGCGCTCGGGGCCGCGGGGGGCGTCCTCATCGCCGTGCTGCCGGCCGCCTTCCCGGGGGCGCCGTGGGCCGGGCTCATGGTCGGCCGCTTCCTGCTCGGGATCGGCGCCGAGCTCTTCATCGTGGCGGCGACCACCGTCGTCGGGCGGTGGTTCCGGGGGCGGGAGATCTCCTTCGCCCTCGCCGTCCAGATCCTGGTCGCCCGCGCCGGCTCCTGGGCGGCGGACGAGTCGCCCCACCTCGCCCGCGGCCTCTTCACGAGCTGGCAGCCGCCGCTCCTCCTGGCCGCCGGCGCGGGGCTCTCCTGGGCCGGCTTCGCGGTCCTCTACGCGTGGCTCGAGGTCCGGGCGGCCCGCCGCTGGGCGGTGGCCCGGCCGGCCGCGACCGACAAGCTGGCGCTCGGCGACCTCCTCCGCTTCGACGTCGGCTACTGGTGGGTCGTGGGGCTCTGCGTCGCCTTCTACGCGACCGTCTTCCCCTTCCGCACCTTCGCGAACCTCTTCCTCGTCGAGGCGCGCGGCGTCACCCCGGAGCGGGCCGGGCAGCTCAAGGCGATCCTGCCGCTCCTCTCGATGATCGGGATGCCGCTCTTCGGCCTGCTCGCCGACCGGCTCGGCCGGCGGGCGCTGCTCATGGTGGTCGGCGCGGCGCTCCTCGTCCCGCCCTTCCTCCTCATGGCCTCGACGACGCTCCCGCTCGAGCTGTCGATGGGGATGCTCGGGATCGCCTTCGCGCTGGTGCCGGCCGTCCTCTGGCCCGCGGTCACCTACCTGGTCCCCGACGCGCGCCTCGGCTCCGCCTACGCCCTCATGACCTTCTGCCAGCAGATCGGCTGGGCCGCGGTCAGCTGGGGCGCCGGGGCGCTCAAGGACGCGGCCGGCGCCAGCGCCGCGAACCCGGCCGGCTGGCGCCCCGTCCTGTGGCTCTTCGCCGGGCTGGCGAGCGCCGGGCTCCTCTTCGCCGGCCTCCTCTGGCGCCGCGAGCGCGGCCCCGCCGGCCACGGGCTGGAGGCGGTCGCGCCCGGTCAGGTTTGACCCACGGTCATCACCGGCGGCCGGGCCGGGATCCACGGCGGGGCAAAGGCGTCAAGAAATTTGCCTTCGGGATCCCGAGCGGTTACGCTGCGATATCGGCGGCAAGATCCCGGGATCAGGGCGGGATCTCATCGGGCGGCGAGGGTGGTGCGGGGTATGGACGGGCGGCCTCCGGGGGAAGGATCCATCGATCCAGCCGGGCTCCTCAGGAGCGCGCTGGAGAAGATCGTCTACTTCGAGTGCCGCGTCTCGCAGCTCGAGGCCGAGCTCGCGGCGGCGCGGCAGGTGGCCGAGCGCGCCCGGGGCGACGCCGCCGGCGCGCGCGGCCGGGAGACCGGCCTCGCCACCGAGCTGGCCGCCGAGCGCGGGCTCCGCGCCGAGCTCGAGGCGCGCGGGCGCGACCTCGAGGAGCGGGTCCGGCTGCTGGAGGCCGAGCGGGAGCGGCTCCTCGGCGGGCTGGTGGAGCGGGCCCGGCTCGACGGCGCGGCCGGGCTCGACGGCGCGCCGGGGCCCGAGGAGGGCGGCGTCGAGCTCGCGGGCTTCATCGCCGAGCTGCGCGCCGAGATCGAGGAGCTCCGCGGCTGGCGCGCGGCG
>JAJXSQ010000359.1 GCA_021784495.1 Myxococcales bacterium
GCCGAGGGTGGCCGGGCCGCGGCCGAGGAGCGTCTCCGGCGCGAGCGGCCTCCCGGGGATCGCGACGCCGGCCGCCGTCGCGCGCCGGACGAGCCGGGGCGCCGCCTCGACGAGCGCGAGGGATCGGTCTCCCGGGCGGCGCGGGCGCCCGGCGGCGGGTCGGTCGCTCCTGGGCGATGGGTCCATTTCGCGGCGTCCCCGGGGTCGGTCGGGTGGAGACTATGGCCGGGAGCGCGCCGGATCCACCGATTCCCGGGGCGAGCCCGGACCGGCCTGCCCCGAAACTGGCGCCGGCGCGCCCCGCCGGTAGGATGATCCCGCCCGCGCGGAGCAGCCGCCGGCGCACCGGAGCAGGCATGACGCGCCGCGAGCGGAGCCGGACGGGGAGCCCGATGACCTACGCCGAGGAGCGCGTCGCCGCCGAGACGGGCCGGGTGCTGCTCGCCCTCTACCGGGCCGGGATGCAGGTGCGGGTCTGGCCCGACCACCTCCACGGCCGGGCCAGCGCGCGGATCGTGGCCGGTCCCGGGGCGGGGGCCGGCGCCCGGCGACGCCCGGTCGCGGCGCGCTCCGCCTCCGGCGTGGGCGACTCGCCGCTCGCCGCCATCTGCGCGGCGGTGGAGCGGCTCAACGAGCGGGCCGGGGCGATCCTGGTCCGGCTCGACTAGCGCCGCCGGGGCCGCCCGCCCGGCGGGCGGGGGCGCCGCTCACCGGAAGAGCCCGTCGAGCTTCTCCTCGATGATCGACCGCGCCTGGCCGGCGACGAGCGCGCCGGTGAGGCCGTGGGTCAGGTCGAGGCGCGCGTGGCCGTCCTCCACCCTGCAGTCGGCCGAGATGCCGAGGGGTCCGCGGGCGGTGATGTGGCGCGCCGCGGGATCGTAGGCGCACTCCAGCGAGAGCTTCGCCGCCATCTTCCGGACGAGCGCCTCCACCGCCGCGTAGATCTCGTCCGCGCCCCGGCCGGGGAAGCTCCGCTCGATCGTCTTCGTCGCCATCAGGTCACTCCTCGTGCGGCGCGCGCGTAGCGCGTCGGATCCGCCACGCCCGCCCCCTCGAACCCCTGGCGCCGCAGCTGGCAGGCATCGCAGCGGCCGCAGGCCCCCCCGCCGACCGGGTCGTAGCACGACCGGGTGAGCCGGAAGGGGACTCCGAGCCGCGCCCCGAGCCGGACGATCTTCGCCTTCGACAGGCGCAGGAGGGGCGCCCGGAGCGCGAGCGGGCGGCCGCCGACGCCCGCCCGGGTGGCGAGGCGCGCCAGCCGCTCGAAGGCGCGGAGGAACTCGGGGCGGCAGTCGGGGTAGCCGGAGTAGTCGATCGCGTTCACGCCGACGTAGATCGCCCGGGCGTCGATCACCTCGGCGTGGGCCAGCGCCAGCGCGAGCAGCACGGTGTTGCGGGCCGGGACGTAGGTGACGGGGATCTCGCGGGCCATCGCCGCCGGGCGCCGCCCCTTGGGGACGGCGATCGCCGCGTCGGTGAGCGCCGAGCCGCCGAAGCCGGAGAGGTCCACCTTCACCACCCGGTGGTCGGCGGCGCCGAGCGCCCGGGCGACGGCGCGGGCGGCCGCGAGCTCGGCGCGGTGGCGCTGGCCGTAGTCGACGGAGAGGCAGTGGGGCTCGAACCCGTCGGCGCGCGCCACCGCGAGGCAGGTGGAGCTGTCCAGGCCGCCGGAGAGCAGGACGACCGCGCGCGGCCGGCGGGGCGGGGCGCCGCGCCCCGCCGGTCCCGGCTCCACGCGCGCCGCCCGACGCCTCGCCGTCCGCCTCATCCGCGCCTCCGTCATGGGGTCGCCGCGAGCGTCCAGGTCGCCTGGCAGGGCGAGGTGCACGGCGCGCAGTCGGCCCCCGGCGCCGCGGTGTCGGTCTCGACCAGCGTCCCGGTGAAGCCGGTCGGCGTCCCCGCGGCGTCGCGCGAGAGCGTGCCGGTCACCAGCTGCTCGACCGACACCGCGCAGGTGGAGGAGCAGCCGGCGAGCGCCGCCTGGCTGGTGTCGACGAGGACCGAGATCGCGTCGCCGCTCCGGGTGCCGACGAGCGGCGAGGAGTCGACGCGGCCGGTGCAGAGCGCCGCCGCCGAGCCCTGCGCCGCGTAGGCGAGGGTGGCCGAGAAGGCGAAGGACGCGGGGAGCTGGTTCGCGTAGGCCGCGCTCGGCGCGCCGCCGCAGGACGAGCCGGCGAGCGCCGCCTGGAACTGGAGGGTGGCCACCGGCTGGCCGGGGCACCCCGGGCCGGCGGCGGAGCACCCGGCGGCCAGGAGCGCGACGGGGAGGAGGGGCGCGGGGATCGGGCGGAGCACGCGCGCTCAGCCTATCACCGCGACCCGGAGGTCGAGGAAGGGGTCGGAGAGGGCGAGGAGCGCGAGCTCGCGGAGCTCCGGGAGCGAGAGGGCGGTCACCGGGTCGAGCTCCTCCCCGAGCCGAGCGCCGCTCTTGAGCACCTCCAGGGCGCCGGCCGGGTCCCCGGCGGCGAGGAGCGCGATCCGCCCCGAGGTCTGCAGGATCGCCGCGGCCAGCGCGCCGATGTCGACCTCGCCGAGCTCGGTGGCGGCGGCGGGGGCGAGCGCCGCGGCCCGCGCGGTGACCGAGGGGGGGACGCTCCGCTCGAGCGCCTCGACGAAGGCGCCGGCGCGCGCGCCGGGGAGGCCGACCGCGGGCGGCGCGGCGCCCGCGAAGCGGCAGGCGAGCTCGAGCAGGATGGCGACGTCGCGGGGCGCGAACTTTCCGGCGAGCGCCCAGCCCCGCCCGACCAGGTCGAGCGCCCGCGCGGCGGCGAAGAGGCGCGCGCCCTCGCCGAGCGCCTCGAGGCCGGAGGGGACGACGAGCGCCGGGGGCTGGGTGTTCTCGATCAGGATCTCGACCCCGGGCCGGTTCACCCGGAAGGCCGCGTGGGGGCGGGCGCCGAGGAGCCGGGCCATCGCCTCCAGCGGGCCGGACAGCGCCGGGGCGCGCCCGGCCGAGAGCCGGTCGCCCGCGCCGGCGCCTCGCCGGGCGAGATCCGCCGGGAAGAGCGGCTCGAGGTAGGGGGTGAGCAGGGCGAGGAGCCGGGCGATCGGCCCGGTCGATCCCGGCACGGCCAGCTGCTCCCGGGCCGCCTCCGGCAGCCGGCGGGCCGGGCGCAGCGGCGGCTCCGGGGCGGCGCCGACGAAGGCGGCGAGGGAGGTGGCCAGCCGCGCGAGC
>JAJXSQ010000360.1 GCA_021784495.1 Myxococcales bacterium
ATGGCCGGCCCGGCCGGCCTCGCCCTCGAGCCCCTCCTCGGCCGGACGGCGCTCCCGGCGCGGGCGGCCGAGGAGGCCCTCGTCCGGCTCGGGGCGCGCGGAGGCGCGCTCCTCGTCGACCGCGAGCGGCGCGCCCACGTCGCCGGCCCGGTCGCCGACCGGCTGTCGAGGCGGCTCCTCGCCGCGGTGGACGCCTTCCACCTCGCGCACCCGCTCGCGGCGGGGGTGGGGCGGGAGGAGCTCCGGGCGGCCCTCCCCCCGGTCACCGACCCGCGCCTCCTCGCCCGGCTCCTCGCCCGGCTCGCCGAGCGGGGCGAGCTGGCGATCTCCGGGGACGTCGTCCGGCGGCCGGGGCACGCCGCGGCCGGCGCCGGCGCCGGCGGGGCGCTCCGGGATCGGCTCGCCGCCGAGCTGGCCCGCGGCGGCCTCACCCCGCCCCGGGCGGTCGAGCTCCCGGCCCTGGTCGGCGCCTCCCCGGACGACGTCGCCGCGGTGCTGAAGCTGCTCGCCGCCGACGGGCGCGCGGTCCGGGTCTCCGCCGAGCTCTGGTACGACGGCGCCGCCGTGGCCGGGCTCCGCGCCCGGCTCGTCGCCTGGGCCCAGGCCCACGGCGGGATCACCACCCAGGAGTTCAAGGAGCTGGTCGGCGCCACCCGCAAGCACGTCATCCCGCTCGCCGAGTACTTCGACCGGGAGCGGGTGACCCTCCGGGTCGGCGAGCGCCGGGTGCTGCGCGGAGGGCGCGCGTGACCGCGGCGGGCGGCCCCGCGGACCCGTCGCCCGGGGCGACTCCGGAGGGGACCCTCCTCGGTCGCGACCTCTCGGCCCAGGCCGGCCGGCGCCGGCGGATGGCCGCGCTGGCCGACCTCGGCGTCGCCATCCACCTCGAGCGCACCGAGGCGGCGATCCTCGCCCGGGTGCGCGACGGCCTGCGGGCGCTCGGCCTCGCCCCGCTCCTCCTGCGCCCCGAGGGCGACCGCGTCCGCCTGCTCTGGGTCGCGCTCCCGCCGGACGCCGAGGCCGCGCTCGACGGGCCCGGCCGGCCGGCCGGGGGGATGGTGGGCCCCTGGACCGAGCACGGGAGGCGGATCTGGAGGGAGGGGGCGGCCTTCTCCGACGACTGGGCGGCGCAGGCGGCCGCGTTCCTCGGGGCGACGCCGCACCTCCACGGGCTGGCCGCCCGCCTGGGGCTGGTGCGGTCCATCGGCCTGCGGCTCGACGAGCGGGGCGGCGCGACCCGGTACCTGGTCGCCGCCGGGGAGTGGATCGGACCGGACGACCTCCCGGCGCTGCGCCTCCTCGGGGCGCAGGTCTCGGCCGCGCTCGACTCCGCCCGCGCCTTCGCCGAGCTGGAGGCGCGCAACGCCGAGCTCACCCTGCTCGCCGACCTCGCCGCCGCCACCGCCACCCTCGATCCGGTGGTCCTCCTCTCCAGCGCGCTCGGCCGCGTCGCCGCCACCCTCGAGGCGGACGCCGGGCTCGCCTACCTCGCGGTCGAGGGGGGGCTCGAGCAGGCGACCACCCTGGGGCTCTCCCCCCCGGCGGCCGCCCTGTCGCGGCGGCTCGAGGTCGGGGAGGGGCCGGCCGGGGTGGCCCTCGCCCGGCGCGAGCCGGTCACCGCCCTCACCGCCGCGGAGATGGGACCGCGCTGCTCGGCCATCCAGGCGGGCGAGGGGCTCCGGACCTTCGCCGCGGTCCCGCTCCTCGCCTCGGGCCACGCGGTCGGCGCCCTCTGCCTGGCGCGGCGGGCCCCGCGCCCCTTCCGCCCGGGTGAGGTCGCGCTCCTCTCGACCATCGGGGCCCAGCTCGGGGCGGCGCTCCAGATCGCCCGCCACCACACCGACACCCGCCGGCGCGCCGAGCAGCTGGCCCTCGTCCAGGACGTCGGCCGCGCCCTGGTCGCCACCCTGGAGCTCCCCCAGGTCCTCGAGGCCGGGGTCCGGAACCTGGCGCGGATCGTCGACGCGCCGGACGCCTACCTCGCGCTCCGCGACGAGGGGGACGGCCTCCTCCGCGTCGAGGCGGTGGCCAGCGCGCGCGTCGACCTGCTCGGCCGGACGCTCCCCCCCGAGCCGTCCGGCTCGCTCGCCGGCATGGTCTGCGCCTCGGGCGCGCCGGAGGTCGTCGAGGACGCCGCCGCCGACCCGCGGATCGCGCCGGAGGTGCGCGAGCGGACCGGCGCCCGCGCCTACCTCGGGCTGCCGCTCCAGGTGCGCGACCGGACCATCGGCGCCGCGGTGATCGTCGAGACGGCGCGCCCGCGCCGCTTCTCGCCGGCCGAGGTGGCCCACGCCGCCGCCATCGCCAACCAGCTGGCGGTCGCGGTCGACAACGCCCGGGCCCACGCGCGGGTCCGCGACAGCCTGGCCCGGCTGGAGCGGGCCCAGCGGCAGCTCCTCGAGCGGGAGCGGCTCGCGGCGCTCGGCGAGCTCTCGGCGGTGGTCGCGCACGAGGTCCGCAACCCGCTCGGCGCCATCTTCAACGCCCTCGGCTCCCTCCGCCGGCTCCTCCGCCCCGCGGGCGACGCCGGGATGCTCCTCGACATCGTCGAGGAGGAGGCCGATCGCCTCAACCGGATCGTCGGCGACCTGCTCGACTTCGCCCGGCCTTCGACGCCCGAGCTGCGGCCGGAGCGGCTCGAGGCGGTGGTCGAGGAGGCGGTCGCCGCGGCGCTCGTCCGGCCGCCGCCGGACGTCGCGGTGGCGCGCGAGGTGGGCGCCGACCTCCCCGAGGTCCCGGTCGACGCCCGCCAGGTGCGGCAGGCGGTGATCAACCTCGTGGCCAACGCGATCCAGGCGATGGCGCGCGGCGGCCGGCTCACGGTGCGGACCCTCCGCGACGGCGCGGCGGCGGTGGTCGAGGTCGAGGACACCGGCGCCGGCCTCGACGACGACGTGCGGGCCCGGCTCTTCGAGCCGTTCTTCACCACCAAGGCGAGCGGCACCGGGCTCGGCCTCGCGGTGGTGCGGCGCGTCGTCGAGGGGCACGGCGGCGCCGTCGCGGTCCGGAGCGCGCCCGGCGCCGGGACGACCTTCTCGCTCCGCTTCCCGCTCGGCCCGGCGGCGGCCGAGCCCGCTCCCCCGCCCGCCCTCGCCTAGGGACCCGCGATGCCGCACCGCTCCTCCCCCTCGCCCCCCGCCCCCTCGCCCCCGCCGCGCGG
>JAJXSQ010000361.1 GCA_021784495.1 Myxococcales bacterium
CGGCGGGCGGCCCGCCGGACGGGCCGCCGGCCGGGCCGCTCGCGCCGCAGGAGTACCTCGACGGCGCGGTGGCGCTCTTCGCCGAGGGGCGGTTCGGCGCGGCGCGGGAGCTGCTCGAGCGCCACCTCGAGCGCGACGGCGAGGACCTGGCGATGCGGCTCACCCTGGCGAACCTCTACGGCGTGCTGCGCCAGCTCGACCGCGCCCGGGCCTCCTACCTGGCGGCGCTCGCGCTGGAGCCGCTCAGCGCCGAGGCGCACCTCTTCTTCGGGATCCACCTCCTCGCCGCCGGGGAGGTCGCCGACGCCGCCCGCGAGCTGGCCCGCGCGCTCTTCCTCGACCCCGACCTCGCGCTCGGCCACTACTACCTGGGGCGCTGCCGCGAGGCGGAGCGCGATCTCCCGCGGGCCCGGCTCGCCTACCGGAACGCCATCGAGGCCCACCGGCGGCTCCCGAGCGGCAAGCGGCAGGCCTTCCTGGGGTACTATCCGGACATCCCCGACGACGGGGCCGCCTTCGCGCGCGCCGCCGCCTACGCCCTGGCGGCCCTGTAGCCGGACCGACCCGACCCATGGCCGACCGCAAGCGCATCCTCCTGCTCGACGACTCGACCATCACCCTGGAGATGGAGAAGGCGGTGCTCGAGGATCGCGGCTACCAGGTCGCGGTGGCCTCGAACCTGCTCGAGTTCCAGGGGCTCCTCGACCGCTTCCAGCCCGAGGTGATCCTGACCGACCTGGAGATGCCCGACGTCTCCGGCCGGGACATCGTCCGGGTGCTCAAGCAGGACTTCCACACCGAGCGGATCCCCATCGTGCTCTTCAGCTCCCGGGCCGACGGGGAGCTCGCCGAGGTGGCGGAGCAGACGGGCGCCGACGGCTACCTCTCCAAGTCGGCGGGGATCGAGCGGCTCGGCGACATGGTCGACGAGCTCGTCGAGTCGATCCTCTGGTGACCGACGGTGCGCGTCTACGAGCTGATCCACCGGAAGCGAGAGGGCGGGGCGCTGGGCGCCGGGGAGATCGCCGCCCTGGTCGCCGGGTTCACCGCGGGCGAGATCCCCGACGCCCAGGTGGCCGCGCTCTGCATGGCGATCTTCTTCAAGGGGATGACCGGGGCCGAGGTCGACGCGCTCACCGCCGCGATGCTCCGCTCCGGCGACGTGCTCGACCTCTCCGCCCTCCCCGGCGCCAAGGTGGACAAGCACTCGACCGGCGGGGTCGGCGACAAGACCTCGCTGCCGCTGGCCGCGCTGGCCGCCGCCTGCGGGGTCCGGGTGCCGATGGTCTCGGGGCGCGGGCTGGGCCACACCGGCGGGACCCTCGACAAGCTCGAGGCGATCCCCGGCTTCCGGGTCGACCTCCCGGTGGAGCGCTTCGTCGCCCAGGTCGGGCGGCTCGGGGTCGCGCTGATCGGCCAGACGGCGCGGATCGCCCCCGCCGACCGGCGGCTCTACGCGCTCCGCGACGTGACCGCGACGGTGGAGTCGATCCCGCTCATCGCCAGCTCGATCATGTCGAAGAAGCTCGCCGAGGGGATCGACGCCCTGGTCCTCGACGTGAAGGTCGGGCGCGGCGCCTTCATGAAGACCCGCGCCGGCGCCCGGGAGCTGGCGGCGGCGCTGATCGGGATCGGGCGGGGGTTCGGGAAGCGGGTGACCGCCCTCCTCACCGCCATGGACCAGCCGCTCGGGCTCGCGGTCGGCAACGCGCTCGAGGTCGTGGAGGCGATCGAGCTGCTCCGCGGGGGCGGCCCGGCCGACCTGCGCGAGCTCACCGTCGAGCTGACCGCGGAGATGCTCCTCCTCGCCGGGGTCGCCGCCGAGCTGCCCGAGGCCCGGGCGGCGGTGGCGGCGGCCATCGCCGACGGCCGGGGGCTGGCCCGCTTCCGGGAGATCGTGATCGCCCAGGAGGGCGATCCGCGGGCGATCGACGACCCGTCCCGCCTCCCCCGCGCCCCCCGGGTGATCCCGGTGCCGGCGCCCGCCGCCGGGGTCGTCGAGGCGGTCGACGCCGAGGCGATCGGGCTCGCCGCCATGGCGCTCGGCGCCGGGCGCGCGCGGGTCGAGGACCGGATCGACCCGGCGGTCGGGGTGGTCCTCCGCCGGAAGGTCGGCGAGCGGGTGGAGGCGGGCGAGCCGCTCTGCGACGTCCACCGCGGCGACGCCGGCGAGCCGCAGGACGCGATCGCCGCCCGCCTCGCCGCCGCCTGGCGGATCGGCCCCGGGCCGGTCGCCGCCCCCCCCCTCGTCCTCGAAAGGATGGCCGGGCCATGACCACCCACGCCGACCTCTCCACCCGCCTCGCCTACGCCGCCGCCTTCGTCCGGGGGAAGTCCGGGACCGCCCCCGCCGTCGGGATGGTCCTCGGCTCGGGGCTCGGGCCGATCGCCGAGCGGGTGACGCGCGCGGTGGCCATCCCCTTCGCGGAGATCCCCGGCGTCCCGGTGTCGCGGGTCCCCGGCCACGCCGGCCGGCTCGTCCTCGGGGACCTCGCCACCCCGGAGGGGCCGGTGCCGGTGGCGATCATGCAGGGGCGCGCCCATGTCTACGAGGGGCGCCCCGCGGCCGAGGTCGCCTTCGGCGCCCGCGTGCTCTGCGGGCTCGGCGTGCGCGCCCTCCTCCTCACCAACGCCGCCGGCGCGCTCGACCCCACGCTCGCCCCCGGGGACCTCGTCCGGATCACCGACCACCTGAACCTCTCCGGCCAGAACCCGCTCGTCGGCGAGAACGACGACCGGGTCGGCCCGCGCTTCCCCGACCTGACCGAGGCCTACGATCCGGCGCTCGGCGCCCTCCTCGACGAGGCGGCGCGGGCGACGGGGGCTCCCCTCCGGCGGGGGATCTACGCCTGCGTCCTGGGGCCGAGCTACGAGACGCCGGCCGAGGTGCGCATGCTCCGGCTGCTCGGCGCGGACCTCGTCGGGATGTCGACGGTGCCGGAGGTGATCGCGGCGCGCCACCAGGGGGTCCCGGTGGCGGCGCTCTCGGTGGTGGCGAACCTGGCCGCGGGGCTCGGCGGGGGGCGGCTCACCCACGACGAGGTGCAGGCGGTGGCGGCCAAGGTCCTCGGGCGGGTCGAGGCGCTGCTCGCCGCCTTCCTGCCGCGGGCGGCGCGCGCGCCGCGCGAGGGCGCGTGACCGGCGCGCGGGCGCTCGAG
>JAJXSQ010000362.1 GCA_021784495.1 Myxococcales bacterium
CCGCCGCCGCCGCCGGCGTCCCGGCCGCGGGGGCGCTCGCGGTGGCGAACCGGGTCGGGCCGGCGGCGCACGCCGAGTGGCGCGCCCACCACGCCGAGGTCAGCCGGGCGCTGGTGGCGGCGCTCGCCCCGGTCCTCGCCGACGCCCTCGATCACTCCTTGTGATACGGCTCGCCGCGGAGGATGGTCGCCGCCCGGTAGAGCTGCTCCACGAGCAGGAGGCGCGCCAGCCGGTGCGGGAGGGTGAGGCGGGAGAGCGAGAGCCGCTCGTCGGCCCGCTCCAGCACCGCGGCGGCGAGCCCGTCGGCGCCGCCGACGACCAGCGCCAGGTCGCGCGCCTGGGCCTGCCAGCGCCCCAGCCGCTGCGCCAGCTCGACGCTGGTCGGCGCCTCGCCCCGCTCGTCGAGGGCCACCAGCCGCTCCCCGGGGCGGAGCCGCGCGAGGATGGTCGCCCCCTCCTCGTCCCGCGCCCCCGCCGTCCCGGCGGCGCGCCGCGCCTCCGGGAGCTCGACCAGCTCGAAGCGGAGCTGGCGGGCGAGCCGGCCGGCGTACTCGGCGACCGCCGGCGCGAAGAGGCCGGAGCGGTCGCGGCCGATCGCCAGGAGCCGGATCCTCACGCGAGCGGGTCCGCGTCCGCGGCCGGGCCGCCGGCCACCGCCGCCTCGAGGAGCGCGTCGAGCCGCGCGACCGCGCCCCCGTGGCCGTCGGCGCCGGCGCGCGCCAGGTTCCGCTCCAGCTCCGGGAGCCGCTCCAGGAGGCGCCCGAGCAGCGCCCCGTCGAGCTCGTCGGCGGTGAGGCCGTAGCCGAGCCGCTCGAGGTACCGGCCGTTCAGGACCTGCTCGAACTGCCCGCGCACCGGGACGCTCAGCATCGGCTTGCGCAGGTGGATCGCCTCGCTCATCAGCGTGAAGCTCCCCCCGGAGACGACCGCCCGCGCGGTGCGGAGATCCTCGACGAAGCGCCGCTCGTCGAAGGGGAGGTAGCGGAGCGGGCCGTCGCGCTCCTCGGCGGCCAGGTCGCGCCGCAGCCCGTAGATCCGGCACTCGCGGCCGGCGCCGCGGAGGAGCTCGGGGAGCGCCGGGTTCGAGGTGGAGGTCTGGTAGACGAGGAGGTGGTCGCCGGCCTCGGGGCGCGCGGCCACCACCTCCGGCCGGAGGATCGGCGGGTGGAGCGAGGTCCGCGGCTTCGAGACCTCCGGGTAGAAGAAGGTGGTGATCAGGTAGTGGAAGCAGCCGGGGAGCTTCGCCTTCACCACCGCCTTGGCCAGCAGGTACTCGGCCTCCTTCCCGGCGAGGACCTCGGGCGGGTGGGCGCAGCGGTTCAGGAGCTGGTTGTTGTCGAGCGAGATGACCGGCAGCCCGTGCATCTTCCCGTAGAGGTGGCTCCAGGACTCGAAGTCGGAGACGACCACGTCCGGCTGGAACTGGGTCGCCAGGTCGAAGTAGGCGCGGACGTTGGCCGGGAGCCCGCCGGTGAAGGCGCCGGTGAGGTTCGAGAGGACGGTCCGGAGGTTCTGGACCTCGTTGTCCTCGTAGACGATCGAGAGCCCCCAGATCCGGGTCACCCCGAGCCGATCCGACTCCCGGGCCTTCAGGTAGTCGTGGGCGCGGCCGGAGACGACGACCTGGACCTCGTGGCGCGCCGCGAGGTGATCGATCACCACGCGGGAGCGGGTGGCGTGGCCCATGCCCTCGCCGGCGACCCCGTACAGGATCCGCATGAGGCGAGTGTAGCGCGACTCGGCGGCGCCGGCCGGCGCGCGCCCGGCCGTCACCGACCCGTCACCCCGCCCGGCCCGTCAGCGCGCCCGGCGGGGGCCGCCGCCGGTCACAGGTGGAGCAGCGCCCGCGCGGCGGAGGCGAGCCCGGCGAGCCCCAGCAGCAGCGAGCCCACCCAGACGAGCCGCAGCCGGGTGAGGGCCGCCACCGCCCCGAGGGCGATCGACACCTGGAAGAGCGCGACCGCCGCCGCCTGGCCGTGGTGCTCGTGGAGCAGGTGGGCCGACTCCTCGGCGCGCGCGTCGCGCTCCTTCTCCTTCTCCCGGGCCCGCGCCTCGATCTCCCGCTGCTCGGCGCGGTAGCGGTCGGCGCGCCCCGCGACCTCGGGCGGCGGGGTCCGGCCGGCCGCCGCGTAGCTCGCGGCGACGCCCTCCTGGAGCGAGGCCTTGATCCCCTTCGCCTGGTAGTAGGCCCACTGGTCGGAGGCCTCGGCCTGCAGCCGCGTCGCCTCGGTCTGGAGGAGGAGCGCCTCGTTCACCGTGGCGCCGGCCCGCAGCGAGGAGACCGCGGCGAGCGCGGCCAGCACCGCGGTGGTGAGCGCGATGGCGCGGACGAGCCGCCCGCCCTCGTGCTCCAGCTCCTCGTGGATGGCCTCGTGCAGCCGGTCGGTGTCGACCTCGGGTCCCTCGGGCATCGTCGCGCCTCCTGGGGTGGACGCTAGGGGAAGTGGCCGGTCGCGGCCAGCAGGTCGACCAGCGCCGACTGGACGCCGCGGGCCGCGATGACCGCGGCGATGGCGCTGTCGCGGGCGGTCTTCTCGGCGTCGACCACGTCGAGGCTGGTGGCGGTGCCGGCCTGGAAGGCGGTCGTCGCCAGGTCGAGCGCCGACGCGGCGGCGTCCGCGCCGCGCCGGGAGGAGGCCGCCGCGGCCCGCGCGTGCTCGAGCGCCTCCCAGGTGGTGCGGACCTCGGAGCTCGCCTGCCGGAGGAGCGCCTCCACCTGGAGCGAGGACTCGGCGGCGAGCGCGTCGCGCTCCCGGCCCTGGCCGATCCGGAAGCCGCCGTCGAAGAGGGGGAAGGAGAGGACGAGCTGCACCTGCCAGCCGTTCAGCGGCATGGTGAGGCTGGGCGGGTTCTGGTGGAAGGCCTCGGCGGTGCCGAGCACCGTGGGGATCCAGTCGGCCCAGCTGTCCCGGGCGACCTGATCGGCCGCGTAGGCGCGCGCGCGCGCCGCCCGGACGTCGTCGCGCCGCTCGAGCTCCACGCCGGACGGCGGCGCGAGCGGCGGCGGCCCGGCGGCGGCGAGCGGGCCGTCGTCGCCGGCGAGGACCCCGAGCGCCTCGCGCGCCTGGGTGAGGGCCTGCGCCGCCTGCTCCACCTGGACGTCGCTCGCCGCGAGCTCCTGCTCGGCGCGCAGCTCGTCGAGGG
>JAJXSQ010000363.1 GCA_021784495.1 Myxococcales bacterium
GGGTCCGCGGGTCCGGCGTCGACCGGCGGGGGGGCCGGGGCCGGGCCGTCGGCGCCGCCGGGGGCGCCCGCGGCCGCCGCCGGATCGGCGAGGTGGAGCTCCGAGCCGCAGTGCGGGCAGGTCTGGACGCCGAACCGGTCGGTGGTGAAGGTGCCCTGGCAGCGGGCGCAGCGGGCGATCATGTGCCGCTCCTATCCCGCTCGCGCCGTGGGTCCCTCGACGTCGATCTCCTCGCGGAGCTCGCTGACCTCGTCGACGTTCACCGCGCCCCGGGAGCGGTGGACGGCGATCACGATGGCCAGCCCGACGGCCGCCTCCGCCGCCGCGACGGCGATGACGAAGAAGGCGATCGCGTGGCCGCCGACGTTCCCCTGCTGCCGGGAGAAGGCGAGGAAGGTCAGGTTGGCGGCGTTGAGCATGAGCTCGACGCTCATCATGACCACCAGCGCGTTGCGCTTGGTGAGGACGCCGACCAGCCCGATGCCGAAGAGGATCGCCGCGAGGAGGAGGTACCAGCTGAGCGGGACCATGGCCTAGATCTTCTCCTTGGCGACGACCACCGCCCCGACGATGGCGACCAGCAGGAGGAGGCTGGTCGCCTCGAAGGGGAGCAGGTAGTGGGTGAAGAGGACCCGGCCCACCGCCTTCACCGTCCCGAAGTCGGCGCCGACCTCGGCCATCGGCAGCCCGGCGACCTCGCGGGTGGCGGCGGCGAGGAGGCCGACGACGCCGATCGCGCCGAGGACGCCGACGAGCTGCATCGCCCGCTGCGGGTCGCGCTCCAGGGTCGCCGTCCCCAGGGAGAGGAGCATGATCACGAAGAGGAAGAGGACCATCACCGCGCCGGCGTAGACCAGGATCTGCAGGGCGGCGATGAGGTGGGCCGAGAGCAGGACGTAGATCCCGGCCATGCAGAAGAAGGCGGCCACCAGGTTCATCGCCGCGTACATCGGGCTCCGGGAGACCACCACCCCGGCGGCGGTGAGGACGAGCGGGATCGCGAAGACGAGGAAGGTGACGGTCTCGGCGCCGAAGGTCATCGCGCGTACCTCACGGGCCCGGCGACGGCGTCGCGGGTCACCTGGGTGAGCCCCCAGCCGTGGTCGCCGTGGGGGCAGCGGTGGAGCTCCGCGTGGGCGAGGAACTCGGGCCGGAACTTCTTGAGGAAGGACTGGACCGGCATGGCCGCCGCGTCGCCGAGCGCGCAGATGGTGTTGCCGGCGATGCTGTTGGCCACCTGCTCGAGCCGGTCGACGTCCGCGGCGCTGGCGTGGCCGGCCTCGATCCGCTCCAGGATCCCCTCCATCCAGTGGGTCCCCTCGCGGCACGGGGTGCACTGCCCGCAGCTCTCCTCGGCGTAGAACTTGGAGAGGCGCGCCAGCACCCGGACCATGCAGGTCGACTCGTCGAAGACGATCACCCCGCCGGAGCCGGACATCGAGCCGGCCGCCTTCACCGCGTCGAACTCGAGCGAGATGTCGATCTCGTGGGCGGCGAGGACCGGGGCCGAGGAGCCGCCGGGGATGACCGCCTTGAGGGCCCGGCCGCCGAGGACGCCGCCGGCGTCCTCGGTGATGAGCTTCTTGAGGCCGTAGTGGCAGGGCTTCTCGTAGACCCCGGGCCGGTTCACGTGGCCGGAGACGCCGAAGAGGCGCGTGCCGCCCGACTTGCCGGTGCCCAGGGCGGCGAAGGCCTCGCCCCCGTGGGTCACGATCCAGGGGACGTTGGCGATCGTCTCGACGTTGTTGATGATCGTCGGCTTGCCCCAGAGCCCCACCACCGCCGGGAACGGCGGCTTGAGGCGGGGGTAGCCCTTCTTCCCCTCGAGCGACTCGAGGAGGGCCGACTCCTCGCCGCAGATGTAGGCGCCGGCGCCGCGGTGGACGTGGATCTCGAGGTCGAAGTCCTTCTTGCCGAGGAGGCGCGGCCCGATGATCCCGGCCGCCCGCGCCTCGGCGATGGCCGCCTCGAGGATGCGCGCCTGCTTGGCGAACTCGCCGCGGATGTAGACGTAGGCGAGGTGGATGTCGAGCGCCCAGCAGGTGAGCGCGATCCCCTCGACGAGGAGGTGCGGGTCGTGCTCGATGATGTAGCGGTCCTTGAAGGTGCCCGGCTCCGACTCGTCGGCGTTGACGGTCAGGTAGCGCGGCCGGACGTCCTTGGGGAGGAAGGTCCACTTGAGGCCGGTCGCGAAGCCGGCGCCGCCGCGGCCGCGGAGGTTCGACTTCTTCACCTCCTCGACGACGGCGGCGGGCTCCATGCCGAGCGCCCGGTCGAGCGCCTGGTAGCCGCCGTCGGCGCGGTAGGTGGCCAGCGCGGCGCTGTTCGGCTTCCCCCAGCGCGAGGAGAGGACGAGCGTGTCGCTCACTTGAGCTCCCCCAGGATCCGGTCGACCTTCTGCGGCGTGAGCTGCTCGTGCATCTCCTCGTCCACCAGCATCGCCGGGGCGGTGCCGCAGGAGCCGAGGCACTCGACCTCGCGCAGGGTGATGCGGCCGTCGGCGGTGGTGCCGCCCCCCTCGACGCCGAGCCGCCGCCGCAGCTCGGCGTAGAGCTGGTCGGCGCCGGAGAGGGAGCAGGAGACGTTGGTGCAGACCTCGACCAGGTGGCGCCCGGTCGGGTGGGTCTCGAGCATGACGTAGAAGGTCGCCACCTCCTCGGCCCGAGAGGGGGAGGTGCCCAGCCGGTCGGCCGCCAGCGCCTGGACCGCCGGCGACGCGTGGCCGAAGAGGCGCTGGCCGATCCGGAGCGCCGGGATCATCGCCGAGCCCTTCCGATCGGGGGGATACCGCTTCAGGACCTCGGCGAGCTCGCGGTCGAACTTCGCGACCAGCTCTTCCGGCAGCCCGTCGACACCGCCTGGATGGTTCGTCATGGAATTCCGAGCGAGGGGATTCGGAACGGAGGTGCGGCTTCAGCGCCTGCGGGTGGGACGGCGGGGCAGGCTAGAGATGGCGTCGGATATTGTCAAGGGAATCCGCTGCGATAAGCGGACCGCACCGGTGTGGATCCCCCTGTCGACGGCAGGTTCCGCGCCCTCGCTCGCGCGGTCGGCGGGGAGCGCTCCGCCGGATCGGGGGCCGCCGCCTCCCCCCGCGCGCCCGGCGCCCGGGGCCGGGC
>JAJXSQ010000364.1 GCA_021784495.1 Myxococcales bacterium
GCCTCGCGCGCGGCCGCGGCCCGGCGCTCCTCCTCGCGGCGTCGCTCCTCCCGCGCGCGCCGCTCCGCCTCCGCGCTCGCGCGCTCCTCGGCGCGGCGGGTCGCCGCCTTCCGCAGCGCGGCGGCGTCGCGCCGGAGCTCCTGGAGCGCCTCCGCCTCGACCACCTCGGCCGCCTGCGCCAGGTGCGCCTCGAGCCGGGCCAGCGCGGGTGCGCCGTCGTCCGTGTCGCCGCGCGCCCGCTCCAGGAGGAGGCGACCGAGCGCCAGCTGGATCGGAGGGGCCGCGGGGTTGGCCTCGAGCGCGCGCTGGAAGAGGTCGACCGCCTCGTCGGGCCGGCCGGCGAGGAGGTGGTGGCGGCCGAGGAGGGTGACCAGCTCGCTGCTCGTCGGCGCGCGCGCCAGGGACGCCGCGAGCTTCGCGGCGAGCACCTCCTCGACGTAGCGGCGGACCGAGGCGGTCGCCGCGTCCTGGTCGGGGAGGAACTCGAGCCCGGCGCCCGCCTCGCGATCGGCGTGCCGGACGACGGCCTCCAGCTCGACGGGCCGGGGCTCGGTCTCGAGGCGCAGGGCGATCCGGAGCCGCTGCCCGGCCTCGAGCAGGGTCGCGCCGCGGAGGTGGAGCCCGGTCGTGCCGAGGTTCGAGGTGAAGGCGAACCGCGAGCGGCCGGCGGCCGGGTAGTCGACGCGCACCATGGCCGCGAAGCGCACGGCGCGGCGGCGGTCGTCGCCTGCGCTTTCGCGCGGCGCGCGCCGCGACCCCTTCGGCTTCCCCTTCGGCTTCCCCCCGATGCGGCGAGCGTCCACGGCCCCACCTCCCGGGAGGGGAGTCTACCTCCGACGCGGCACCGCTTGGCCACGGGGTGGTCACGGCGCCCGGCACCGGCGGGGGGGGCACGGATCCGGCGGGCCCCACCGCCGCCGCCCCTCCCACCAGAGATTGGGGTAGGGATCGCGGTGCCCCCGCCCTTCGCCGCCGGCGCGGCGGGCGCGTCCCAGGAGCGGGGCGAGCTCGGCGGGCGGCGACTCGCCGGAGGGGTCGGAGCATGGGTCACGCGTCGAACGCAGCGCGCGCCGAGCGGATCCGGGCCGTCCTCCGGGTCGCCAGCGGCAACTTCCTGGAGATGTACGACTTCATGGTCTTCGGGTACTACGCCGCGGCCATTGGCCGGGCGTTCTTCCCGGCCCACGACGCGTTCGCGTCGCTGATGCTCTCCCTCATGACCTTCGGCGCCGGCTTCCTCATGCGGCCGCTCGGGGCGATCTTCCTCGGCGCGTACATCGACCACCACGGCCGCCGCCGGGGCCTCATCCTCACCCTGGGGCTCATGGCGGTGGGCATGCTCTCCATCGCCGCCGTCCCGGGCTTCGCGACCATCGGCTACCTCGCGCCCCTCCTGGTGGTGGCCGGGCGGCTGCTCCAGGGGTTCTCGGCCGGCGCGGAGCTGGGCGGCGTCTCGGTGTACCTCTCGGAGATCGCCACGCCCGGGAACGCCGGCTTCTACGTGAGCTGGCAGTCGGGCAGCCAGCAGGTGGCGGTGATCTTCGCGGCGCTGCTGGGGGTGGCGCTCGATCGCCTCCTCCCGCCGCAGGCCATGAGCGCCTGGGGCTGGCGCGTCCCGCTCCTGATCGGCTGCACCGTCGTCCCGCTGATCTTCCTCTTCCGTCGCTCGCTGCGGGAGACCGAGAGCTTCCTGGCGCGGCCGCCGCCGCCGCCGCTCGCCGAGCTCCGCCGCTCGCTCCTGCTCCACTGGAGGGTCGTCCTGCGCGGCGTGCTGCTCGTGACCATGACGACGGTGTCGTTCTACACGATCACGGCCTACACCCCGACCTTCGGGAGGGAGGTGCTCCACCTCTCCGGGAGGGCGAGCCTGATCGTGACCCTCTGCGTCGGCCTCTCCAACCTGCTCTGGCTGCCCGTCATGGGAGCGCTGTCCGACCGGGTCGGGAGGCGCCCGCTCCTCGTCGCCTGCGCCGCCCTCGGGCTGGCGACCGGCTACCCCGCGATGGCCTGGCTCGTCTCGGCCCCCTCCTTCGGCCGCCTGATGGCGGTCGAGCTCTGGCTGTCCTTCGTGTACGCGAGCTACAACGGCGCGCTGGTCGTCCACCTCACCGAGATCATGCCGGTCCAGGTGAGGACGGCCGGCTTCTCGCTCGCCTACAGCCTCGCGACCGCGATCTTCGGCGGGTTCACGCCGGCGATCGCCACCTGGCTCATCCACCTCACCGGGAACCGTGCGATGCCCGGCGCGTGGGTCGGCGTGGCCGCGGCGGCGGGGCTGGGCGCGGCCGTGGCCGGGGGACCGCGACGCACCGCCCCCGCGCCACCGGCGCGCCGGCGGTGAAGGTCCCCCTGCGGCGTTCCCAATTTTCTCGGAAACCTGTATGGCTGCGTCCCATGAAGACCCTCACCGAGCTCAGTGGAACCTTGGTCCGGAAGGCGGCGGCGGCGATCGCGGAGGCCAGGCGGGGACTCCCCGCCCCCGAGGCGCCGGCCGCCCCCGAAGCGCCGGCGCCCGAGATGGCGGCAGCCGCCCCCGACGCGGCGGCGCCCGAGATGGCAGCGGCCGCTCCAGAGGCAGCGGCGCCCGAAGCGGCTGCGCCGGAGGCGGTTGCAGCCACGCCCGGGGCGGCTGCGCCCGCGGTGGCGCCGCGGCGGGCCCCGCCGGCGGAGGAGGTCGAGACCGAGGCGGTCAAGGCCGTCCTCGACGCGGCGGTGGCCGAGGCGACCGGGCTCTCCGGCGATCGGCTCACCCACCTGCGCGGCGCGGTCCGGGCGTCGGGCAAGAAGGTCGACGACGTCCGCCTGGTCCGGGTCTTCGGACCCGAGGAGCCCATCTCCGGCGCCACGGTCCTGAACGGCTTCCAGTACCTCGTCGACCACGCGCCCGCGTCGATGCGCCAGGAGTGGTCGCCGAAGAAGAAGGACCGGGGTGGGCGCGGCGGCGACCGCGGGAGGGCCGGCCCCGGCGGCGGGGGCGGCAAGGGCGCCCCGGCCAGCGGCGGCTTCTCGATGGACTCGCTCCGGGATGACCGGAAGGGGTCCCGGGGCGGCTCGTCCGGCCGCGGGAAGCCGGGCGGCGGCGCGGCCCGCTAGGCGCGATCGCCCCCGCACCAGGACC
>JAJXSQ010000365.1 GCA_021784495.1 Myxococcales bacterium
GCCTGCCGCAGCTCGCCGCGGCTGGCCGCGAGCCGACGGCACCCCTCGCAGGAGGCCAGGTGGGCGTCGGCCTCGGCCTGCTCGCGCCCGTCGAACTCCCCGTCGAGCCAGGCGTCGACCGACCGATCGAACTCGGCGCAGTCGAACGAGGGGAGGGGGCCGGTGAGGGGGGCCATGGTCAGGAGGCGCTCCGCTCGCGGCGCCGCCGGTGCTCGGCGAGGTCGCGGACGGTGGCCGTCCCGTCGGCGAAGCCGGAGTCGACGGCGTACCGGGCGAGCGCGCGCTGGAGGAGCCGGCGGCCGCGGTAGAGGCGGCTCATGACCGTGCCGACCGGGACGTCGACGATCTCGGCGATCTCCCGGTAGGAGAACTCCTGCAGGTCGGCGAGGATCACCACCATGCGGAAGTCGATGGGGAGCGCGTCGACCGCGCGGAGGACGTCCTCGGAGAGGAGCCGGTCGAAGAACCAGCGCTCCGGGTCGGCCGCCTGGTCCGACGCCTCGCGGGAGATCACCTGCTCCTGGACCGACTCCTGCTCCGGGCCGTCGACGATCGAGCGCTCCTTCACCGAGCGGCGGTAGCGGTTGATGAAGGTGTTGGTCAGGATCTTGAAGAGCCAGGCCTTGATGTTGGTGCCCCGCTCGAAGCGGTCGAAGAACCGGTAGGCGCGGAGCAGCGCGTCCTGGACCAGGTCCTCCGCGTCCCGCTCGTTCCGGGTGAGCCGGAGCGCGGCCGCGTACAGGCCGTCGAGGTGGTCGAGGGCCAGTCGCTCGAACTCCCCGCGGGTCAGGTCGGTCCTGGGATCGTCGTCGAACATGGTGAGCCGGTCATCTCCTGGAACGTCCGGCGAGCGCGGGCGATTCCCGTTCGAAAACGGAGTGATTCTAGCCAGTTCCTCCGGCCCCGGGAAGCCCCGTGTGGTATGGGTCGCGCCGCGCATGGCCCGCCTCCTCTTCGCCGACGACCGCGGCGTCGTCTACGACCACCCGAGCCTGCTCGCGGCCGTCCGCTCTGGCGACGCGCTCCTCCGCGCCCCCGAGCGGCCCGTCCCGCTGCCGGAGGGGGCCGCGCTCGCCGCCCTGCCAGGCCGGCTCCCCGTGGGCGTCGATCCCGCCAGCGGGGCGCTCACCGTCCTCGCCGAGGCGCGGGTCGGCCGCCGGCGGTTCGTGCCGCTCGCCGTGGCCGCCACCCTCCCGCCCGGCTTCACCCGGACCTACCTCCCCGCCGTCGCCCCCGCCCCCCCCGGCGGCGCGCCCGCGCCCGTCCTCCCGCAGTGGGCCTACACCGCCGCCGCGCTCGGGCCCCGCGGGCCGGCGGTCTTCGCCCTGCGGACCGACCGGCGGCGCCACTGGAGCCCGGCCGCCCACTCCGGCCCGGACCTGGAGGGGCTGGTGGCGGAGCGGCTCGGCGACGGCGGCGGGGCCGTCCTCCGGCAGCTCGCGCGCTGCGCGCTCGAGTGGCGCTGCTTCACGGCGCAGAACGTCTTCTACCGGCGGGACGAGGGGGCGCTCCCGTCGTCGGCGGCCTGCAACGCCGCCTGCCTCGGCTGCCTCTCCTCGCAGCCGGCCGGCGGGCCCCCGGCCTCGCACGAGCGGCTGCGCCGCCCCCCGTCCGCGGCGGAGCTGGCCGAGGTCGCGATCGAGCACCTGACCCGGGCGCGCGGCCGGGTCATGGTCAGCTTCGGCCAGGGGTGCGAGGGGGAGCCGCTCCTCCGCGCCGCGGAGATCGCCGACGCGATCGGGCGGATCCGGGCGCGGACGCGCCGGGGCTCGATCCACCTGAACACCAACGGCTCCGACCCGGCGGCGCTCGACGCGCTCTGCCGGGCGGGGCTCGACTCCGTCCGGATCTCGCTCAACAGCGCCGCCCCGGACCTCTACGCCGCGTACTACCGCCCCCGCGGCTACGGCCTCCCGGAGGTCGTCCGGTCGCTCGGCGTCGCCCGGCGGCGCGGCGCCTACGTGGCGCTCAACCTCCTCACCTTCCCGGGGGTCACCGACCGGGCGGGCGAGGTGGCGGCGCTGGTCGGGCTCGTGGCCCGGGCCGGCGTGGACCAGGTCCAGACCCGCCCCCTGGCCATCGATCCGGAGAGCTACCTGCGGGTGGCGCGGGGCCGCGGGGCGGGCGGCGCGCCGGTGGGCATCCGGCGGCTGGTGGCCGAGCTCCGGGGCGCGAGGCCGGGGCTCGTGGTCGGCAACTTCTCGCGGGCCCGCGGTGAGCGGGCGCGGAGGCGATCTTGAGCGCCGAGGCGAGGCTGGAGCTGCAGAAGGATCTGGCGCGGCACCTGCGCGCCGGCCACCCCTGGGTCTTCCGCAAGGCGCTGGCGCGGGCGCCGCGCGGGCTCGCGGCCGGCGCGATCGTCGACGTCGTCGAGGGGGAGCGCTTCGTCGCCCGCGGCTACTTCGACCCCCACTCGGCCATCACCGTCCGGGTCCTCACCCGCGAGCCGGCCGAGGCGATCGACGCCGCCTTCTGGCGGCGGCGGGTCGCCCGGGCGGCGGCGCTCCGCCGGGAGCTGGTGCGCGGGACCACCGGCTACCGGCTCCTCCACGGCGAGGCGGACGGGGTCCCCGGGGTGGTGGCCGACGTCTACGGACGGTTCGCGGTCCTGAAGCTCTACTCCGCCGGCCTCACCCCGCACCGCGCCGCGATCGTCGAGGCGCTCCGGGCCGAGGGGGGGGAGCTGGCCGGCGTGTACGGGCGGGACGAGATCCCCCGCGACGACGACGACGAGGGCGGGCAGCCGAAGGGGCGGGTCCTCTGGGGCGCGGAGCCGCCGGACCGGATCGCCGTCGACGAGCACGGCATGGCGATCCTGGTGGACGTCCGGCGCGGGCAGAAGACCGGCCACTTCATCGACCAGCGAGAGAACCGGCGGCTCGTCCGGGAGCTGGCGCGGGGACGTCCCGAGGCGCTCAACCTCTTCTCCTACACCGGCGGGTTCTCGGTGGCGGCGGCGCTGGGCGGGTCGACGCACGTGGTCTCCTGCGACCTCGACGAGGAGGCCCTGGCGCTCGCCCGGGAGACCTTCCGGGCGAACGGGCTCGATCCGGCGGACCACGCCTTCGCCGCCGGCGACGCCTTCGAGCTGCTCGCGCGCTACCGGCGGGAGG
>JAJXSQ010000366.1 GCA_021784495.1 Myxococcales bacterium
CGCCGGCCCGGCGCAGCGCCCGCTCCACCACCGCCCGGGTCCCCGAGCCCGGCTCGCGCCAGATCACCGGGACGGCCGCCAGGTCGGCGGCGCTCCGCACCGCGGCGATCGCCGGCGGCGAGCGGGTCGCGCGCACCGGCACCAGCTCGTCGCGCAGGTAGGGCTGGAGCGAGAGGCCGGGCGCGCTCGCCAGCCCCTCCACCATGGCGAGGCTCACGCGCCCCTCGCGCAGCCAGCCGAGCACCTCGGCGGTGTTGCCCACGTCGAGCCGGACCGAGCGCGGGCGGTGGTCGGCGAGGAAGCGCTCGAGGAGCGGCGGGAGGACCCAGGCCGCGGTGGTCGTGCTCCCCCCGAGCCGCAGCGCCCCGCCGGTCTCGCGCTCGCCGAGGAGCCGCTCCCCCGCCTCCTCGACGAGCGCCCGGATGCGCCGCGCGTAGTCGAGGAGCAGCCGCCCGGCGGCGGTGAGCTCGACGCCGGTGGCGTGGCGCACGAAGAGCGGCCGGCCCACCTCCGCCTCGAGCTGGCGGACCTGCGCGGAGACGGCCGGCTGCGAGAGGTGGAGGTGGCGGGCGGCGGCCGAGACCTGGCCGGCCTCGGCGACGGCGCGGAAGGTCTCGAGCCGCCGGGGGTCGACGTCGAAGCGGCGGGGGCGGGCCATGACATCAGTATTTCCTATGTGCCATCCGAAATCATCGGTTTCGCGAGCGCCGGGGCGCCGCTACCTTCCACGCCCATGACCGACCCTCGCTCGAACGGCTCCTCCCTCCCCCACCTCTCCGCCGCACCGGGCGCCTCCGTCCCCGCGGGCCACCCGGCGCACGGGCACGGGCACGCGGCGGAGGGGCACAGGCACGCGGAGGGGCATGGGCACGCGGAGGGGCATGGGCACGCGGAGGGGGGGCACGGGCACGGGGAGGGAGCGCACGGGCACGCGGCGGAGGGGAACGGGCACGCGGCGGAGGGGCATGGGCACGGGGAGGGACACGGGCACGGGGAGGGACACGGGCACGGGCACGCGGAGGGGCACGGGCAGGGCGCGGCGGCGGTCTCCATCGCCGGCGCCGATCACGCGCGGGCGCCGCACGCCGGCCCGGCACCTTCGGCGCCATCGCGCTTCGCGGGGCCGCTCCTCGTCGGCGGCGGCCTCCTCTCGCTGGTTCCCTTCACCTCGCCGGCCATCGCCCTCCTGGCCGGCGTCGCCATCGCCCTCGTCGCCGGCAACCCCTGGATCGCGCGCACGCGAGTCTGGACGCACAAGCTGCTGCCGCTCGCGGTGATCGGCCTCGGCGCGGCGATGGACCTCCGGGCGGTCGCGCGGGCGGGGCTCCACGGGATCGGCTACACGGCGGTGAGCCTGACGCTGGTCCTCGGCTTCGGCCTCCTCCTCGGCCGGCTCCTCAAGGTGGACCGGCAGGCGGGGCTCCTCATCGCCGTCGGGACGGCCATCTGCGGCGGCAGCGCGATCGCCGCGGTGGCGCCGGTCATCCGGGCCCGCGAGCACCAGGTGTCGATCGCGCTGGCGACCGTCTTCCTCCTCAACGCCGCCGCGCTCCTCATCTTCCCGCCCATCGGCCACGCCGCAGGGCTCGGGCAGGCGCCCTTCGGCCTCTGGGCGGCGCTCGCCATCCACGACACCAGCTCGGTCGTGGGCGCCGGCCAGGCCTACGGCGCGCTGGCGCTCGAGGTCGCCACCACCGTCAAGCTCGCCCGCGCGCTCTGGATCGTTCCGGTGACCCTCGGGCTCGGCTACCTGGTCGCCCGGCGCGGCGACCACGCGGCCGACGCGCCGCCGGTGAAGAAGCCCTGGTTCATCGCCGGCTTCCTCGCCATGGCGGCCGTCGTCACCTACGTGCCCGGGCTCCACGGCGCGGGTCACCTGGTCGCCTTCCTCGCCACCCGGGCGCTCGTGCTCACCCTCTTCCTCATCGGCGCCGGGCTCTCCCGGGCGGCGGTCCGGTCGGTCGGCGTGCGCCCCTTCCTCCAGGGGCTCCTGCTCTGGATCGCGGTCGCCGCCGCCAGCCTCGCGGCAGTCCACGCGGGGATCATCGCCGTCGAGTAGGGCGCGCCGTGCGCCCTGGTGCGGGTGCGCTCGGGGACGCCGGGCCGGCGCGGGCGGCGCCGGCGTGACTCCGGGTGGATCGCCGGGCTGGAGCCGAGACGAACGCCGGGCTGGAGCCAAGACGGACGCCGGCCTGGCTCCCGCCGCTGCTGCATCGACGAATCGACGAATCGTTGCCTGGCGCACCTGGGGGCGGGCGGGTTGCGGCGCGCTCTTCCTTCTTCCCCGCTTCCTCCCAGCGAGCGCCGGCGCGGGTGCGCGTGCGCGTGGAGGAAACGCCGGCCCGGCGCTGGCGGCGGGCGGGTAGATACCCCCCGGTGCTCCGCGCCGGGCGGGTGCCGCGCGGTGGCGGAGGCGGCGTGGGGGAAGGTCGGGCAGCGCGCGCTCGTTGCGTCGCTCGCCGAAGTCGGTCCCGCGCGGCGTGGAGGCCGGCGCCGCGCCGCAGATCGCGGGGCGACGCGCCGCTTGTGCGCGCCGGGGCCCACCCACCCGCCCGCCGCTGGTCGCGCCGGGCCTGGGGTTTCGCTCCAAGTCGTGGCGCGCGCCGGGGCGTTGCCGCGTACTCGGGCCATGCCGCGCGATGAGCTCGCCGAACGATCTGGCCTCGCCGTGCGCTCGATCCGGTGCACGGTCAGGCACTCGGCCAGCGCCTCTGTGAGTGACAGAAGGTCGCGAGATTTCTTCCAGGCGAAAACTCGCGACCGGACGCCGCATCGACGCCCGCAGCCCGCAGCATCATCGTCCGTCGTCCGCTGCATCGACGCATCGTTGCCTGGCGCATCGTTGTCTGGCGCACCTCGGGACTTCGGGTCACGGCGCGCTCCTCCTTGTTCCCCGTTCTTCCCGGCGAGCGCCGGCGCGGGTGCGCGTGGAGTGAACGCCGGCCCGGCGCTGGCGGCGGGCGGGTAGATACCCCCCGGTGCTCCGCGCCGGGCGGTGCCGCGCGGTGGCGGCGGGAGCGTGGGGGATGGAGGGCAGCGCGCGCTCGCGGCGGCGCCCGCCGGCTGCGTTACCTCGCGGCGTGGAGGCCGGCGCCGCGCCGCAGATCGCG
>JAJXSQ010000367.1 GCA_021784495.1 Myxococcales bacterium
GCGGGGCGACGCCCCGTGCGCACGGGGATCGCCCGCTTCGCGGTCGGACGCCCCGAGCGGGCCGGGGTGCGCCCTCGGTCCGACGCCGCACCGGGGCGCCGCTCCTCGCCCGCCACGGGGGCGCGCAAGACCGCCCGGCGTGGCGCCCCGCCGAGTGCGCTATGGTCCGGGCATGGAGGGGCCGGTCACCGCCACCCGCTTCGTCGCCCCGGAGATCCTGAGCGGCGCGGGGATCCGCCGGCTCGCGGGCCGCAGCGCGGTCAACCTGGGCGCACGCCACGCGCTGGTCGTCTCGGATCCGGGGGTGGCGGCGGCCGGCTGGACCGCGCAGGTCTGCGCGTCGCTCGAGGCCGAGGGGCTCCCCTTCACGGTCTTCGCCGAGGTGAGCCCGAACCCCCGGGCCGACGAGGTGGCCGCCGGGGCGATCGCCTACCGGGCGGCGGGGGCCAACGCGATCGTGGCGGTCGGCGGCGGCAGCCCGGTCGACGCCGCCAAGGGGATCGGCATCGTCGTAGCCAACGGGGGGCGCATCACCGACTACGAGGGCGTGGACCGGATCGACGCCGCCATCCCGCCCCTCCTCTGCGTCCCGACGACCGCCGGCGCGTCGGCGGACGCCTCGCAGTTCGCCATCATCAGCGACCGCGCGGCCGGGGTGAAGCTGGCCATCGTCTCCAAGACCCTGGTCCCCGACCTGACCCTCCTCGATCCGGAGGTGCTGGTGACGAAGGGGCGCGACCTCACCGCCGCCACCGGCGTCGACACCCTCTGCCACGCGGTGGAGGCGTACGTCTCCGTCTCGGCCTCCCCGCTCACCGACCTCCTGGCGCTGGAGGCGGTCCGGCTGGTGGCGCGCCACCTGCCGCGCTCGCTCGCCGCGCCGCGCGACCTCGAGGCGCGGGCCGGGATGCAGCAGGCCTGCCTGCTCGCGGGGCTGGCCTTCTCGAACTCCAGCCTGGGGGCGGTCCACGCCATGGCCCACGCGCTCGGCGGCCTCTTCGACCTCCCCCACGGCGAGTGCAACGCCATCCTGCTCCCGACCGTCGCCGCCTGGAACTGCGAGGCGGCGCCGGAGCGGATGGCGGCCGTCGCGGCGGCGCTCGGGGGCCCCGCCCTTCCCGCCGCGGCCGGCGCGGGGTGCGACGCGATCGCGGGGGTCCTCGCCGGCTTCGTCGGCCGCCTCGGCTTCGCGCGGCGGCTGGGCGCGGCCGGCGTGCGGCGGGAGGACGTCCCCGGCCTCGCGACCCGGGCGCTCGAGGACCCGTGCATGGCCACCAACCCGCGCCTCCCGAGCCAGGGGGAGATCGAGCGGCTCTATGAAGCCGCGCTTTGACGATCCGGCGGCCCGGCAGGCGCTGCGCGATCGGCTCGCCGGGCTCGGCGAGCGCTCGGCCCGCAAGAGCTACTACCCGCAGCTGCAGCGGCGGCTGGCGGAGCTGGAGCGCTTCCGCGCCCTGCTCGACGAGACGACCGAGGGCATCTACCTCCTCGCGCTCCCCGCCGGCCAGCTGATCGACGTGAGCGGCTCCGCCTGCCGCCAGCTCGGCCGGCCGCGCGCGGAGCTGCTGGGGGGGCGCCTGCGGGACTGGGCCGAGCCGCCGGGGGACGAGCGCCTGGCGGAGCTGCTCGAGGGGGGGCCCGGGCCCGAGGTGCGCGCGTCGCTGGCCGCCACCCTGCGCCGCGCCGACGGGGGCCGGTTCCCCGCCGAGCTGAGCGTGCGCCGGGTCTCGCTCGAGGGGAGCCCGTTCGCGGTGGTGGTGGCCCGGGACACCACCGAGCGCGATCGGCTCCAGGCCCGGCTGGTGGCGGCCGACCGGCTGGTGTCGATGGGCACGCTCGCGGCCGGCGTCGCGCACGAGGTGAACAACCCGCTCACCTACGTGGTGGGCAACCTCGAGTTCGCGCAGCGCAAGATCGAGGAGCTGCGGGTGGCCACCCCGGCCGCCGGCCCGGCGCGGGCGGCGCTGCTCGGACCCCTCGACGAGCTCGGCGCGGCGCTCGACGACGCGGCGGACGGGGCGGACCGGGTGCGCCGGATCGTGAGGGACCTGAAGGCCTTCTCCCGCGTCGACGACGAGGGCCGGGCCCCGCAGGACGTGCGCGCGGTGCTCGACGTCGTGCTGGCGATGGCCTCCGGCGAGATCCGCCACCGGGCGCGGCTGGTGCGCGACTTCGGCGAGGTGCCGCCGGTGGTGGCGAACGAGGGGCGGCTGTCCCAGGTCTTCCTCAACCTGGTGATCAACGCGGCCCAGGCGATCGAGGAGGGCTCGGCCGAGCGCAACGAGATCACCATCCGCACCTTCGGCGAGGACGGCCAGGCGGTGGTCGAGGTGCGCGACACCGGCGCGGGCATCCCCGCCGAGCACCTCCCCCACCTCTTCGACCCGTTCTTCACCACCAAGCCCGCCGGCGTGGGGACCGGCCTCGGGCTGGCGATCTGCCACGGGATCGTGGCCCAGCTGGGCGGGAGCATCGAGGTGGAGACCCGGCCCGGCGCCGGCAGCCGCTTCCGCGTCCGCCTCCCCGGCGCCGCCGGACCGGCCCCTCGCCCCGGGGTCCAGGCGCCGCCGCCCGCCCTCCGCGCCGGCCGGATCCTGGTGGTGGACGACGAGCCGCTGGCGGGGCTCGCGCTCCGTCGCCTGCTCGCCCCGCCGCACGAGGTGGAGGTCTGCGTCCGGGCGCGCGACGCGCTCGACCGGCTGCGCGCCGGCCTGGAGGTCGACGTGATCCTCTGCGATCTCCTGATGCCGGAGCTCTCGGGGATGGAGCTCCACGCCGCCCTGCGGCGCGAGCGCCCCGAGCTGGCGCGCCGCGTGGTCTTCGTCACCGGCGGCGGCTTCACGCCCCGGGCGCGCGCCTTCCTCCTCGAGACCCGCGCCCCGTGGATCGAGAAGCCCGTCTCGATCGCGGCGCTGCGCGCCGCCATCGACGCCGTGGCCGCGGCGGGGCCCTGACCCCGGCGCGCGGGATCATCGCCCGGGCGATCGGGGAGCGCGGGGGCGGCGGCGAGGCGACGGCCGGGCCGGGGCGGGATCGGGCCGAGGACCTGGCGCACCTCCGCCTCGTCCCCCGGAGCTGCGCGCCGGCGGCCTGGCGGCCCCC
>JAJXSQ010000368.1 GCA_021784495.1 Myxococcales bacterium
GAGCCGCGCGCGGAGAGGGTGACGAAGCCGACACCCAGAATTGAACTGGGGACCTACTGATTACGAATCAGTTGCTCTACCATCTGAGCTATGTCGGCGAGGGGCGGGTATTTATCACCGGGCGCCGGGCCTCGCAAGACGCCGCGCCGGGGGGAGCGGCGGGTCCGGTCCGCACCCCCCGGGCCTCAGAAAGACGGCCCCACGGTGGCGTAGAACTGCCACTGGGCGAGCGGATCGGCGGCCGGGCCGAGCCCGCCCAGGGGCTCCCCGATCCCGCGCGCGATCCCGAACCGGACGTCGGCGAGGAGCCAGTAGGCGAAGGCCGTCTCCAGCCGGAGCTCGCCGCCCACCCCGACGCGGACGCGGTCCCAGCGATAGCCCGGCAAGATCGGCCCGGGCTCCCCCGCGACCCCGAAGGCCTGGCCGCCGTCGGCGAAGAGCGCGCCGTGGATCCGGCGCAGGAAGAGCGGCCAGGTCGATCGCCCGAGATCCGGGGTCCAGAGCGGGAAGCGCAGCTCCAGGCTCGCGAGCGCCGTCCCGTACCCCGGCAGGACGCTGGCCGGGTATCCGCGGAGCTGGTCGGAGGCGGAGAAGGCCTGCAGCTGCAGGAGGGAGAGCGCGTCCGGCGCCGCCAGCCCGCCGAGCGCGAAGGGCGGCGCGCCGCCGAGGGTGCCGCGGGCGAGCGCGCCGGAGAGGCGGAGGGCGAGGACCGCGTGCCGGGTCCCCGGGATCCGGAGGTAGCGGACGGCGGCGGCGCGGGCGCGCCAGAGGTCGTAGTCGCTCCCCGTCGCCGGCCCCGCCCACCGCGCCCGCAGGGTGAAGGAGCCCCCCTCCTCCGGGGAGATGGAGCGCTCGTAGCGGAAGGCGTCGTCGTAGGCGAACCCGAGCGTCGCCTCCGAGAGGAGCCCGTCACGGAAGGCCACGCCCGGCGCGTAGCCGCCCCCCTGCGGCGGCGCGGCGAGGGAGTCGTACCGCGTGGTCGACCAGCCGAGGCGGAGGGCCGCCGCTCGCTCCACCCGGGTGAAGGTGAAGGTGAGCCCCCCGGCGAGCGGCGTCCAGTCGGCGAGGAGGCGCGCGGGCTCCCCCGGCGAGGCGTCCACGTAGCGCTCGGAGAGCAGGTCGAGCGCCGGCCAGGACCAGCCCCCGACGTAGGACGCCGCGTAGCCCGGGGTCCGGCCGCCGAGGCTCCAGAAGCCCTGGGCCGCCCAGGTGTGGAGCCCCACCGCGTCGCCGCCGATGGTGTAGGCGCCGAGGGTCGTCCCGGCGGCGTCGAGCCCGGCGATGGGGAGCCACTGGTAGGGACGGAGCGTCTCCAGCGCCGCGTAGGGGCGGGCGGGGAGGGCGGGGGACGCCGGCGCCGGCGCGGGGGGCACGCCGGCCGGGGGCGGCGCCGGCGGCTCGAGCCAGGTCGCCGGGTCGAAGGGCACCGTGGCCAGGTCGTGCCCGATCCGCGAGTAGGTGGAGAAGGCGAGCGTCCTCCCGTCCGGGGAGAGCGCCGGATCGAAGGCCCCGGTCTCGACGTTCGTCACCTGCCGGAGCCTCCCCGTCGCCGGCTCGAAGGCGTAGACGTCGTACACGCCGCTCCGGTCCGACGAGAAGAGGAGCCAGCGCCCGTCGGCCGACCAGGACGGCGCCAGATCGATCGCCGCGTCGTCGGTGACCCGGCGCAGGTCGCCGCCCTCCCAGATGGCCAGGTCGCGCCGTCCGCCCTCCTGGATGGAGAGCGCGATCCGCCGCCCGTCGGGCGCGACCGCCGGCTCGTAGATCTCCAGCCCGGGCCGCTCGAGGAGGGTGACGGCGTCGCCCCCGTCGATGGGACGGCGCCGCAGGGCCATCCGGCCGCCGCCGACGTGGGCGACGTAGACGACGCTCCGCCCGTCGGGCGTGACCGCCGGATCGGTGGCCCGCTCGCCGTCGGTGAGCTGCCGCGCCGCGCCGGTGTCCAGGTCCACCAGCCAGAGGTCCGCGTAGAGGCGGAACTCGTGCCAGATCTGCCCGAGGGCCACGACCGCCTCGCGCGCCGAGCGGACGTCGAAGGAGCCGTCGACGTCGGCCGGGAGGACCGGGCCGAGGTCGACCCCGGCCGGCGTCACCCGGCGGAGCGCCGGGCGCTCGTCGAGGCCGCGGTCGAGGTAGACGATCGTCCGGCCGTCCGGCGTCCAGCGCGGCCGGAGCACGAGGCCGCCGCGCCAGGTGAGCCGCCGCGGGCGGGTGACCGGCCGGGCGCGCACCGCGGCGATCTCGGCCTCGGCGCGCGCGCGCAGGACCCCCCGGAACCGGTCCCAGAGCGCCGGGAGATCGGCCCCGAGCCGCCGCTCGGTCGCCCCCGAGGGCGCCCAGGGCCAGATCGCGCCGGCCTGGTCGGCGATCACCTGCCGGAGCGGCCCCTCCCCGTAGCGCCCCTCGAGCCAGTCGACGAAGCGCCCGCCGAGCAGGTAGGGGACGTCTCCCGCGGGCCAGTCGAGGTAGGGGTTGGAGATCTCCGCGAGCGAGGGGAGCCCGGGCGGCTCGAGCGCCATCGCGCGCGCGTAGGCCTCGAAGAGGGCGCTGGCGTTCCGGCCGGTGGTCGGGTCCTCGCTCGACTCGTGGGTCACCGCGAGCCCCTCGATGTACCAGGAGGGCAGGAGCCCGTTCGGCACCCAGACCTTGCCCAGGATAACGTCGACCAGCGCCGGCCCGCCCTCGACGTGGTCGAGGTGGAGGACGTGGACGTACTCGTGGGTCACCAGGCTCCGGAGCCAGTCGTGCTCGTCGTTCAGCTGCGAGAGCGACGACGGCGGGACCGCGTAGATCCGGATCAGGTCGTAGGGCACGGGCGTCGCCGAGCCGTTCGCCTCGTCCCGGTCGTCCGAGACGACGATCTGGGTCCGCTGGCGCGGGGCCCAGCCGAGGATCGGGACGAGGCGCGCGTGCGCCTCCTCGGCGAACCGCGCCACGTCCTGGGCCAGCCCGTCGAGCCCCTGGTGGAAGTGGACCTGGAAGTGGGCGGTCTCGAGGGTGCGCCAGGAGAAGGCTGGGTCGTAGGAGCGGTAGGGCGCGAACTCCTGGGCCGGCGCCGCCCGCGGCCCCGCGGCCGCGATCGCCAGCGCGGCGGAGA
>JAJXSQ010000369.1 GCA_021784495.1 Myxococcales bacterium
CCCTCGCCGCCGGCGCCTCCTCCGGCGCCGGCCGGCCGGCCCCCCCGAGCGCCTCCTGATCGGCGGCCGTCGCCCGCGCGCGCGCCTCCCGGAGGAGGCGGTCGATCCGGTCGCCGCGCTCGATCGACTCGTCGAAGACGATCCGGAGGTGGGGGACGTGGCGCAGCCGGAGCCGGTGCCCCACCTCGCGCTGGAGGTAGGGCGTGGCGGCCCGGAGCCCCTCCAGCGTCTCCCCCTTCACCCGCTCGTCGCCGAGGACCGAGACGTAGGCGGTGACCTCCTTCAGGTCGGGGGACATCTTCGCGCCGGTGACGGTCACCAGCCCGGTGATCCGCGGGTCCTTGAGCCCCCGCGTCAGCACCTGCGACAGCTCGTGCGCGAACTCCTCCGCGACCCGCGCCGGCCTGTTCGTCCCGCTCATCGCCGCCGTCCCTTCCTCGCCTGGCCGGGAGCCCCGGCCGCCGCGCCGCCCGGGCCCTCCCAGGGCGGCGCTCCCTCCGCCTCGGCGAGCGTCCGCTCGCTGGCGGGCCCGTCGCCCCACGCCTCGACCACCAGGTCGCGGTCGGTGACCAGGATCTGGCCGCCGTGGACCGCCGCGACGAAGCCGGCCACCCCGTCGAGCGTCCCGGTCACGCGGGCGTGATCGTTCCCGACCGCCGCGACCCCGAGGACGCTCCGCTGCCAGAGATCGTTGTCCCCCACCTCGGCCACCGCCACGTCGAACCGGGCCCGCACCCGGTCGATCGCCGAGCGCAGGAGGTGGCGCTTCGACTTCAGCGACCCGGGGGACGGGAGGTGGAGCGACAGCCGCAGCACGCCCACGAACATGGCCCGCTCCCCGCCCCGGCCGGTCGGGGCGCGGCCCCGGGGCCGCCCCGGGCGCCGCCGCCTAGTCGATCGACTGCCGGATCTCCTCGAGCTCGAAGACCTCGAGGACGTCGCCGGGCTTCACGTCGGCGAAGTTCTCGATGCCGATGCCGCACTCCAGCGGCGCCGCGACCTCGCGCACGTCGTCCTTCAGCCGCTTGAGCGAGCCGAGCTTCCCGGTGTGGATCGGCTTGCGGTCGCGGAAGACGCGGCAGTGGCCGCCGCGCCGGATGACGCCCTCGGTGACCGCCGAGCCGGCGATGGTCCCCACCCGGGTGACGTTGAAGACCTGCCGGACCTCGGCCTTGCCGATCGGCTTCTCCTTGATGATCGGCTCGAGCAGGCCGGCCATCTCCACCCGGATGGTGTCGACCGCCTCGTAGATGACGCCGAAGAGGAGGATCCGCACCCCCTGCTGGCTGGCGATCTGCTCGACCTTGGTCTCCGGCTTGGTGTTGAAGCCGACGATGATCGCCTTGCCGGCGGCGGCGGTGAGCACGTCCGACTCGGTGATGACGCCGACGCCGCTGTCGAGGATCTTCACCCCGACCTTCCGGGTGGCGCACTTCTCGAGGGCCTGGGTGACCGCCTCGGCCGAGCCCTGGACGTCGGCCTTCACCACGACGTTCAGGACCTTGGCGCCGCTCGTCTTGGCCTTGGCGAAGAGGTCCTCCAGCGTCGCCTTCTTGACGTTGCCGAGCTCCTTCTGGCGCGCCTTCTCGGCGCGGTGGACGGCCACCTCCTTGGCGGACTTCTCGTCCTCGACCACGTCGAACTCGTCGCCGGCGGTCGGGACCCCGGAGAGGCCGAGCACCTCGACGGGGAAGCCCGGGGGGACCTCCCGGACCGGCTCGCCGCGCTCGTTCATCATGGCGCGGACCTTGCCGTACTCGGAGCCGGTGACCAGCGCGTCGCCGACGCGGAGCGTCCCCTCCTGGACCAGGACGGTGGCCACCGGGCCGCGCCCCTTCTCCAGCTTGGCCTCGATCACCACGCCGGCCGCCAGCTTCTCGGGGTTCGACTTGAGGTCGAGCACCTCGGCCTGGAGGGCGATGTACTCGAGCAGCTCCGGCAGCCCGTCCTTGGTGCGGGCCGAGACCGGCATCATGATGGTGGTGCCGCCCCACTGCTCGGCCACCAGCTCGTACTCGGTGAGCTGCTGCATGACCCGCTCCGGGGTGGCCCCCGGCTTGTCGATCTTGTTGATGGCCACCAGGATGGTCACCCCGGCCGCCTTGGCGTGCTTGATCGCCTCGATGGTCTGGGGCATCACGCCGTCGTCGGCCGCCACCACCAGGACCACCAGGTCGGTGACGTTCGCGCCGCGCTGGCGCATGGCGGTGAAGGCCTCGTGGCCCGGGGTGTCGAGGAAGGTGATCGGGCCGTGCGCGGTCTGGACCGAGTAGGCGCCGATGTGCTGGGTGATGCCGCCCGCCTCGCCCGCGGCCACGTCGGCCTGCCGGATGGCGTCGAGCAGCGAGGTCTTGCCGTGGTCGACGTGGCCCATGACGGTGACCACCGGCGGCCGGTTCACCAGCTTCGACTCGTCCACCTCGACCTCGGGGATGTACTCCTCCACCTCGAAGCCCTGCTTCTCGACCGTGTAGCCGAAGTCGGTCGCCAGCACCGCCGCCGTCTCGGCGTCGATGAGCTGGTTGATGGTAGCCATCGTCCCGCCCTGCATCAGCTTGCGGATGAGGTCGGAGGCCTTCACCCCCATCGCCTGCGAGAGGTTGGAGACCGAGATCGACTCCTCGATCCGGATCACCTTCTTGTGCTCGGCGCGCTCGGTGACGATGGTCTTCGCTCCCTTCTTCGTGGGCTTCTTCTTCTTCCCGCGGATGGGGACGTAGGTCCGGTCCTGGTTCGCCGCGTTCAGCAGCTCCTTGCCGGTGAGCCCGCGCGCGGCCTCCTCGGTGGGCCGGCCGACGCCGCGCTTCTTCTTGTCGCGGCTGACGTCGATGAACTCCCGCTCGCGGCCGAGGCTCCCCGGGACCACCTTGAGCTCGCGCACCTCGCCGAGCGCCCGGGGACCGGGCGCGACCGGGAAGCGCGAGCCCGCGTTGGTGGGCGGCGTGACGCGCCGGACGGGGATGAGCGGCCGGGAGATGACGACGGCCTGGGTGGAGGTGGGGCGCTGGGTGCGCGGATCGATGACCGGGCGCGCCGGCGCGGGCGGCGCGCCGGGGGCGGCGGCGGCGGGCGCGGCACCGCTCGCCGTGGCGGC
>JAJXSQ010000370.1 GCA_021784495.1 Myxococcales bacterium
CGCCACCGCGCCGCCCGCGCCGCGTCCGCTCGGAGCGACGGGCTGCACGTGGGGTGCCCGCGCGCGACGCGGGCGCGATCCGGGCGCGATCCGCTCGCCGCCGCGCCGTTCCCGGGCGCGCCAGCCTCTCCGGCGTGCGCCCGTTCCGCGCGGGCAGGTCGAACGCGAGCGGTTCCCGAGCGCTTCCCGGAAGCGGCTTTACCCCGGGTTCGATGTTCCCGGGGCCAGGACGACCTCCCTTCGAGCGCGGCCGGGGGGCGCGCCCCCCCCTCGTCCGGGGAGGCGAATCCCCAGCCGTGGTAGGCTGTTCCGGTGCTGCGACATGGCGCCACGGGTCCAGGCCAGCTCACGTCGTCCGGGGTGGCGGCGCTGGCCGGGATCTCGGTCGCCACGGTGAAGCGGTGGGCCGAGATCGGCCTCCTCCCCTTCGAGCGGACCTCGGGCGGCCACCGCCGCTTCCGCCGCGCCGACGTCGAGGCCTACCTCCTCGCGACGACCCCGAACGACGACGCGGTGACCCGCCGCGCCGAGGAGTTCCTGGCCGCCCGCACGCCCCTCGATCTCGAGGCCGGGCTCCTCCGCGACCGGGCCGCCGCGGGCGCCTGGGCCCCCGCCTGCGACGCGCTCGGGAAGGTCTACTCCGAGCTCCTCGGGCGCCGCCGCGAGGGGCGGCTCACCGCGGTCCAGTGGCTCGGCGCCCTCGAGCTGCTCCGGGCGGCGATCGCGAGGTTCCTAGAGGCGACCCCGCCGCCACCCGGCGCGCCGCGCCTCCTCGTCGCCGCGGTCCCCGGCGACCGGGTCCTCTTCGTGCCGGCGATGTTCGCGCTCGTCGCGGTCGAGGCCGGGTGGGCGCCGCGGCTCTGCGGCCCGGTCACCGCCGCGGAGGTCGCCGAGGAGCTGGGGCGCGAGCCGGCCGAGGCGCTCTTCGTCAGCGCCAGCGCCGACTCGCGGGCCGAGACCGTCGCCGCCTTCGCGCGCGAGATCGCGGCCGCGCCGGGGGCCGCGCGCCGGGCGCTCGCCGTCGGCGGGTTCGGCGCCTGGCCCGAGCCCCTCCCGGCCGGCGAGCAGCTCCGCTCCTTCGGCGAGGCGACCGCCTGGCTCGACCGGCTGCGGGCCCCTCATCAGGGCGAGAAGGTCCCCGTCCAGAGGATCGCCTCGCCGTCGGAGGCGCCGATCCGGTAGGGGGCGTCGGCCGGCCGGTCGTCGGGCGCCTCCCGGGCCACGATCTGGGCGACGTAGGTCTTCCCGGCGGCGAGCAGCCCGGCCGGGACCGACACCGAGGTGCCGGTGGTGATCAGCTCGGCGACGAAGGTCGCGCTCGTCGAGGTGGTCCCGAGCGCCACCGAGAGGTCGAAGATCTGGACCCGGTAGCTGGTCGGGGCGCCGGTCGCCGGGGCGCTCCAGCGGATGCCCGGGGTCGTGCCGACGCTCGTGAGCGGCGAGAGGGCGCCGCGTCCGGCGATCAGCGGGGTCTGGACCATGCTCACCACCGGGGCGAGGAACACGGTCCCGGTGGGGGTCGGTCCGGTCGCGAAGACCTCGTCGGCGAAGGCCCAGCCGGTCGTCGCCCCCGGCGCGGTGCGGGTCGCGTCGGTGGAGTAGTCGGCGGTGAGCGCCTCGAGCCAGGTCGACGGCAGGAAGCGGTGCCAGCTCACGGTGCCCCAGGCCCGGTCGGCCGCCGGGGCGGTGAGCGACGCGCCGAGGAGGACGAGCCCGGTCGCGCGGTTCCAGAGGGCGATCGGCTCGGGGACGAACCAGAGGGTGGCGAGGCTCGAGGGGTGGGCCACGACGAAGAGCTGGTGGCTCCCGGCCGTGCCGGCCGGCGGCGCCGGCAGCGCCGCCTCGAAGAGGCTCGTCTGCCAGGTGACGTTCAGGGTGGCGAGGCTCGTGGGCGGCGCGAGGGTCACCGGCGGCAGGGTGATCGGCGTCGCGCTCGCCATCGCCGCCCCGGTAAGCGAGCCCTGGGCGACGGCGGTGCTCGCGACGTCGCCGGAGCTCCCGACCGGCCCGGCGCGCAGCTGGACGACGTGGAGCGTGTCGGTCGCGACGAGCAGCGGCTGGGGGTAGCCGAAGCCGGCCGGATCGCCGTTCCAGTCGTAGGCGAGGCTCCGGGCCGAGGTCGCGCCGGCGGGGAGCAGGCTCCCCCCGAGCAGATCGTAGACGCCGGCGTCGCAGGCGTAGAGCTCGATCGAGTCGGTCTTCTGGTTCCAGGACAGGAGGTTGCTCCAGTCGAAGGTCGCGACCGTGGAGGCGGTCGGGAGGGTGCCGAAGTCGCCGCCGAAGTCGCGCCCGAGGTCGACCGACGACGCGGCGGTCTGGACGAAGCTCGATCCGCCGGCCGCGTAGTCGAGCCGCAGCGTGTAGGTCCCGGAGGGCACGCCGGCGATGGTCCAGCTCCCGGGGGTGCCGGCGACGGCAACGGCGGGGAGGGCCGCGCCGCCGCCGGCCGGGAGGGCGGAGAGGCCGGCGAGGTCGTTCGGCGTGACGGGCGCGGTCGTCCCGTCCTCGTACCAGTAGGTGTCGATCCGGGTCACGGTGACCGTCCGCGTCCCCGCCCCCGGGGCGGTCAGGTCGAGCGTCACCGCCACCTCCTGGGGGGAGCCGTTCACGCCGGCGCTCGTCACCGTGACCGTGGCGGCGTAGGTCCCGGCGGCCAGCCCGGCGACGGTCGGGGCGAGGGTCACGCCGTAGGGGGCGGCGCTCCCGGTGACGGCGGCGGCGAGCCAGCCGGAGGGGGCGCCGGCAGGGTAGGAGACGGTCGCCGACGGCGCCGGGAGCACTCCCCCACCGGCGTTGGAGACCGTCACCGCCTGCGCCGCCGGGGCGGCGCTCCCCACCGTCGCGGCGAAGGCGACCGCGGTGGTGGAGAGGGCGAGGAGCGGGGTGGTCGGGCGGGGGGGCAGGAAGATGCCGGGCGAGGCGCGGCCGCAGGCGGCGGCGAGGAGGAGGGCCGCGACCGCGACCGCGGCGGGGGCGGGCGACCGCCGGCGAAGCGCGGAGCGCCCTCGCGGACGGGACGGCCTGCGGGGGTGGGCGAGGCGCATGGCGGTTCTCCTCCCGCCCGAGGTGGCTGCGGACGCGG